>NZ_JBARVX010000665.1:0-2749 GCF_049646505.1 Microcoleus sp. | reverse complement strand
ACAGAGAACACAGAGTACACAGAGGGAGAGAATATATATCTGAATCATTCCGATGCTACCGGATTTGATATGAGAGGGCGGTTGAAACCGCGTCTTGTCAAACAATGTGCAAGATGCGACGGCGGTTGAAACCGCGTCTTGTCAAACAATGTCTCCCTCCGCAGACTGAAGAAAATAAGATGGTTTCAACCGCCGATTCTTCAACCTGCGGAGGCAGGTTTGGTTTGTATATACGCGATTTTAATCGTCCATTCTTCTTAAAATACAATATTTAACAAAGTTAAAACTGTACATCCAAACACGGCTTCAAATGTATATCTTTGCGAGGGTTTGTAAGGGGAAGAATGCCAAACGCGCAGTTCTCCATTAAATCCGCGCGAGGCTAAACTCAATGAAACTTGACGGTAGTTTACCAAAGTTCGCTGCAGCAATTGCCCGATTAAAATCCCTAAACTACGCATTCCCAGTTTCCAAGTGCGGTACCCGCAGCGCGAGTTTTGGGCTGTCCAAAGTTCATCGGCGATCGCCAATAAGCTAAAAATAAACCGATACATCAACAACAGAAGTTCTGTCAGCAACGGCGGAAAGCGCAATTTTCGGAGGATTTGCAATGTTTCAGTAAATGGTACCGTCAACAGGATGAAATACATACAACTTGTCGATCCCAAGGTGCGCGGGAATAACAGACTCACTTGGTATAAGCCAGTGCGACTCACATACAGATAAAAATTCCCGATGCTAATCCCCCAACCTTGCCAAATATCCGAGTGAATTGCTTGGATTTGATTTAACTGAATTCCACCAATAACAAATGCAGGCAAACTTGTCAGCAAAAATAGCAGCGGTAATGATAGCAACCGCAGGTAAAGTTTTGCTGGAATTCTTGCATAAATGACGATCCAAACTGTCAACCAGAGGGCGATCGACAACTGCACCGCTGCATGGGAAACCAGAGACAGGATTAAAAGGGCGATCGCAAATGATAGTTTGTGAGATGGCGGCAAACCGCGCAACCTATTTGTATAAGCCAGACTATCAATCTGATGGTTCATTCCAAGGTTTTGCGATCGGAATTTTGCCGAGATTGCGATCGGCCTTTATATAACCCGATCGCGTAGCCAATTACGCCAGCCCCCAATGCAGCTTGAGTTGCAAACAGCAAACTTTCAATTTCGCCGCTAGCAGGTTCAAAGAAGTGATTGAACCAAGGTTCATAGCCCGGTTGAATCTCGGTAATTGCCTTTTGGGCTTCCCCATCAGCACCGCCGTATTCACCTCGGACAAATACTAGAGGAAGAACAGCAAGAGCAACCACAGCACCAACCAAAATCCAATTTTCTCGCGCAGTAGATTGGTGATTTCTTGTATTTTTCTGACTCATGACTTAAGACTCCTGTCTCAATAACTTCAAAGTTTCCAACTCCTGCTTCCCGTAGGAATGCAGCCAATTCCAAACCAATAAAGTCAGCAATCCCTCACTAATAGCCAGAGGAACTTGAGTAATTGCAAAAATGCTAGCAAACTTGAGAAACGAAGCTACAAAACCGCCGCTTGCTGCGGGGAAAGCTAACGCTAATTGAATCGAAGTCACCACATAAGTCAGCAAATCCGCCAAAGCCGCAGCACAAAAAATTGCCGCCCGCTGCTTGCCAGTTCGCATCAGCAAATGATAGACAAAATATGCAGCAAACGGCCCCACAATTGCCATCGAAAACATATTTGCTCCCAGCGTTGTCAAGCCGCCGTGGGCCAACAAAATCGCTTGAAAAAGCAGCACCAAAGCGCCGAGTACAGCCATCACCGAAGGGCCGAACAAAATCGCACCCAAACCAGTACCCGTCGGGTGAGAACAACTCCCCGTTACCGAGGGAATTTTTAAAGCAGAAAGCACAAAAGTAAACGCGCCCGCCAAAGCTAACAGTAATTTAAGTTCCGGGTGTTCTTTGGTAATGCGGGCGATCGATCGCAACCCAAAAACAAAAAAAGGTAACGCCACCATCCACCAAAACGCCGCCCACTGCACCGGCAAAAAACCTTCCGAAATGTGCATAGCTGCGGCGGGCGTTGCCGAACCGAGGACAATATAACAACTCAAGCCAGCCATCAATCCCAGGCTGACTAATTTCCGATTTCTGGCCTTCACGCTGAACCTCGCAGATGAGACAATGTAAACAAACACATCGGCGGGCATCCTGACTCAGAAAGCGACATGGCTTTCATTACAGTTGCGGGACAGCGCCGGACTTGCACCGAACTTTCCCCGTTTCCTCTAATGGCTGCTCCCCATTAGAACCGAATGATTAGCTTAGTATAGTCGATCGCGCAACTCTCAGCCGAATATTTTACCAAAATTATTTCAAATTAACTAGCTTAGATTGTGTCCGACAGCTTCAAGTGTCATTGCAAAGAACGAAGCAATCGCCAAGACTTAGGCTTGCTTCGTTCCTAGTAATGACAAACAATAAAACTGCCAGCGAACACAATTTAATCTCTCTTCCTTCGCGTCCTTTGCGTCTTCGCGGTTCGTTAAAATCTTTACAAAATACAAGATTACAGCTAAACAACTAAACGCTATAATATTAATGAGTTTTGAGGAAACCCGCCATGTTAAATTACAACTTTCCGACGCACTGGCCCTCAGCCGACGAACTACCAGACTCAGATGAAACACCAGTGGATAACGAACTGCAAGAATTAATCCCAGGATTGCTAAAAGCAATATTGCTCATACTTTGGGCAGAACGCATGG
>NZ_JBARVX010000664.1:0-13018 GCF_049646505.1 Microcoleus sp. | reverse complement strand
CGTATAGATTGTGTATGGCGATGGAGGGGGAGAGGGGGAGAGGGGGAGAGGGGGAGAGGATTTGACGATTTTTTATTGTCATCAAAATATACAATTTAAGTGCACAACAGCTTATCTGGGATTCGGCCTGGGCCTTGCTAATAAAAAACGGCTAACACCCCACGGGTGAGAACAACATCAGCTTCCTGCATAGTCAGGATTGGGTGTTTTAATTGCATCAAGCGGGTAATCGTCGTTCTGATTGTAGGCATTGTTTAGTTGATGCCTTGACAACCACAACCAGGCTTCGCGTTCTGCTAATTGTTCCGGGAGAACTGTAACAATGAGTTTTATATTTGGTTCAAGCTTATAAGGTTCATCTAGCTGAATAGATTGCCCATCAAAATGTGCTGACAAAGAAATAAGCTTCATGGCTGGGATATCTTGAAGGCGAGTGCTTTTACTAAGTTTATCATATTTTGATACTCTAGGGACACAGGCTTTGACCCGTTTTTCTACCATTAATTTGCTGCATTCCTCAGAAAAACGATCGCCCATCCTCGAACCAAAAGGAGGCAGAGCCTCGCCTATCTGCATTACCAGGCTCTTCCTGGTAACGAGCAACTTTGTTTGACTTTCTGGCGGTTTCAACCGCCGGATGGTAAAGGGGGTATGTTACTGTTTGCAAGCTTTAAGGTTATTGGTGAGGGCAGCCCCTACAGGTTATTGATATTGGTGCAATATCTCTGATACAATTCACATGAAATTGCAGCAATGTCAATAAGCAGTGAGAGAGGGCGGGTTTATTCAACCGGCGCAGCAACCCAAAAAGCCCTTAGCTCGCCCCGCAAGCATTGCGATATTATTATAATTTATTGTTGATGAACTGACCGCAAAAATAAATGCAGAAACACCATGAAATCAACAGACACAAAAACTCGCTTTCTCCTCATCTGCCTCGCATTTAGCGCCTCAGCAATTTGGGAAACGGGAATTTTCACGCCATCCCAAACAGCCACAGCCCAAATTACCCCCGCCGCTGACGGTACCAATACTCAAATCTCTCCAAATGGCAACCAATTTGACATCAACGGCGGCAAACAATCCGGCGACGGTGCAAATCTTTTTCACAGTTTCCAACAATTTGGTTTAACTCAAGGGCAAACTGCTAACTTTATATCAAATCCCAATATTCGCAATATTTTAGGGCGCGTTGTCGGCGGCGATGCTTCGATAATTAACGGATTAATTCAAATAACAGGTGGCAATTCTAACTTATTTTTAATTAATCCGGCGGGGATTATTTTTGGTGCAAATAGCAGCTTGAATATTCCCGGTTCTTTTACCGCTACCACCGCTACAGGTATCGGTTTTGGTAATAGCTGGTTTGGCGCTGCTGGGAATAATAATTATATTCAATTAGTCGGAAATCCGAATACTTTTGCTTTTACAAATGCACAACCGGGAGGTATTGTCAATTTTGGCAATTTGGCGGTGGGAGAAGGGCAAAATTTAAGTTTGTTGGGCGGCACGGTTTTGAGCGCGGGACAACTTTCTGCGCCGGGAGGAAATATTATTGTGGCGGCGGTTCCGGGTGAGAGTTTGGTCAGAATTAGCCAGCCGGGAAATCTGTTGAGTTTGGAGATTCAGCCGCAGTCTGTAGCGGGAAGTTTGCCTCAAAATTGGGTGTTGCCAGTTGCATCTTTGCCGCAGTTGTTGGCGGGCGGCGGGGGAAGTGCAACGGGGGTTACAGTTAACGCTCAAGGGCAAGTAGAATTAACTGGTGGTTTGCAGGTAGAGAATGGGGATGTTGTTGCTAAAGAAGTAACTGCCCAGAATGCAACTCTGTCAGCTAATCGCAATTTGACATTAGTTGAAAGTCTGTTGCGTACAACTGGCGATTTGAGTTTGCTGGCTGACGATACGGTGCGGGTGCGCGACAGTGTAGCAAATCCGTTTGTGGCGAATGCTGGCGGTAATCTGTATATTCGGGGCGATCGAAGTATCGATATTTTGGCGCTGAATCATCTTTCGGAAACGCCTTTTGTCAGCGGTGGAAATTTGACTTTGGCGAGTGATGGCATTATATCTACAGATTCTCACTTTAGAAGTGGCAGTAATATGTCAATTCTCGATTTGTCGGGTCAACCTGCTAATTTTACAAGTTTGTACGATCCAATTATGGGAGCAATTGGTGATTGTATATTTCAAGGATATACGGGGGCTTCCCTCAAGGTAGATACGACTTCGGGAACGGGAAATATTATTTTTAATGGAGATATCATAATTACGAATCCCGATGCAAATATTACTGGCGGTGCGCCCGGTACTGATGAATTTATTCTGCGTACTTCTAGAGCGGTAATTTTGCGATCTGGTGGCGACATTCAAGTAGTAGGAAAAATTGATACTTATGTCAGTCAGCCCATTATCGTAGGTCCTGTAATTCTACAAGCTACAAGAGACATTCAAACAGAAGGGATTAGAACAAATGGGTTTAATAATAATGGTGGTGATATATCTTTGACTGCTGGAGGCAACATTTCTACAGGAGAACTTACTACTCTAGTTCCTACGAGGATTGGCAATGGCGGTAATATTAGTGTTAATGCAGGTGGCAGCTTTACTATTAAAGGCAATATAGCTACTTTTTCAGCAGTCAACAATAGTGGTAACATTACCCTCAAAGCAAAAAACGATATTACTTTAGACTGTCCTTCCCCTAGTTTTTGCATAGAGAGTTTTGCAGGAGGAGTTCCTAATATAGTACCTACTGGCAGTAGTGGTAATGTTACAATCATCAGCGAACAGGGAGCTATTATTTTTCCTCCAAGCGGCGTACATATAACCACTGGAAATAGCGCTTTGTCCAGCATTCCTGGTTCTGTAACGTTACAGGCAAATGGTAACATTAACGTAGGTTATATAGGTGCAGAGAGTCTAGATGAATCTACAGCAAATGGTGCAAATATTAATATTACAAGCGTAAATGGCAATATCCAGCTTGGCGACCTCAATAATTCTTCAGACAAGGGTAATGGTGGCAGGATTACTCTGTCTACCAGTGGAAATATTATAACAGGTAATGTATTAAACTACGGTAGATTGCAAGGTGGGAGGGTTAATTTTACTAGCACGAATGGCAGCATCACTACTGGAAAATTAAATGCAACTAGCTCTCAGGATTCCGGAAACGATACTATTTTTAACCCAGAAAATGGCGGCGCAATTACTTTGAGTGCCGATCGCAATATTACGACTGGCAATCTCAATGTAACGGCAAATCAAGACGGCGGCCCGATCGCCCTTACGAGCACTGCCGGTGCCATAAATACCGGAACGATCGACACCACGGGCGATCGCGCGGCTGGAAATATTACCATTCAAGCCAGCACCGGCATCACAACACCGACAACAGGAACCGCGATGGCGGGTACTTCTAGTAACGGCAACGGCAGCAACGTTACTTTATCTACTGCCAGCGGTGACATTAATATAGGCGGCGTGTCAGTATCGGGAATACAGGGTGGAAATCTTAACTTTACTAATAGCAATGGAAATATCACTACAGGTCAGCTATTGACAAGTTATGACGGTTCATTTCCCGGACTTAAAACTAATACAGGTGGCAATGTAAATCTAAATGCTGGAGGAAATATTACTACCAGCGACATCCGGGCGATCGGCAATCTAGACGGCGGTTCAATTACTTTCAAAAGCGGCGGGGCGATCGACACTACTGCCGGAATTATAAATGCGATCGGCGGCAACAGTGGCGGCAGTATTTCCCTCGAAGCTAGCAGCAATATCACTACTGCCGGAATTGGAGCTTTATTATTAAGCGGCTTCAACGCCAACAGCGGCAATCTCCGCATTCAAAGCGGCGCTAATATCAACACAACTGCCGGCCCAATTATTACTGCTGCCGGCAGTGGCCGGGGCGGAGATGTTAGCATAGATGCTAAAGGTTCTGTTGCGACATCTAGTATTAATTCCCTCACTTTCGCTCCCGGTATTTCTATTACTGGCGGCAAGATTGATGTCAAAGCAAATGATTCGATTACTGTTAGCGGCAATATCGAAACTAACCGCAACAACATCACATTTAGCGCTCCCGTCACGTTAGCTAACGATTTATCTGTTAAAATTTCCGGTACGGGCGATATTAATTTTAATTCAACTGTTGACGGGCTTTACAATCTTACTGTCAATCCCGATGCGGGAATCGTGCAGTTTGGCGGGGAAGTTGGCAGATTCAATCCCCTCAACAGCATCGACATTCAAGATGACATTACCGAAAATCCCGGCAAAATTAACATTGTTACAACCAATAACATCACCGCCCAAGATATTACCTCCCCCGCCGGAATTTCTTTGTTTAGCGAAAACGGAGCGATCGCCACAGGAAAGCTTGATGCGACTTCCCCCAGCAATGGCGGAAATATTGCTTTGAGTGCGGGTACAAATATTGCTGCGGGCAATATCAATACCTCGTCGGCAGGCAACGGCGGCAGTATTTTGCTCGACGCTGCAGGAAGTATTGCTGTTGGTAATATTGACTCTTCGGCGAAGCGGAATGCAGGCAATGTCACGGCTTACAACCGCAGCAGTTCGGGCGATATTACGGTGAATCAAATTACTGCTCAAAGTCAGGACAGTATCGGCGGCAATGTCGAAATTCAGATGGGAAGATTTTTTCGATCGCTCAATTCGTTCACCGACAGAAACGGCATTGATGCCAGCATTTCTACTGCGGGAAATCCGGGAGATAGCGGCGGCGGTACGATAATTATCCGCCACGGAGGAGCGGGATTGACACCGTTTGTTGTCGGCAATTCTGCCACAAATGGCACTGCCGGTGCAATTACTAGGGGAAATTCCGATCCGATCCAAACAATTTTGACCGATAACTCCTATCTTTATACTCACAAACAGGATGGCGATCGCATTCAAATTATCTCCGTGCCGCCAACTGTTTCTGCATCACCCGCAGCTACTCCAACGCCTGCTGCGACACCGGCAGTTACTCCAACGCCCGCGCCTGTAGCAAGTGCGACTCCCGCGCCGGCGGCTGCAACAACTCCCGCTGCTACTCCCGCGCCGGCACCTGTCACGAGTGCGACTCCATTACCCGCGCCGACAGCTACTCCAGCGCCTGCGCCTGCAACACTCGCGGGAAGGCCGATCGCACTTGTCCCCAACCCATCCACCGCGCCTTCTCCAACACCCGACAGTTCGATCGCGCCTTCGCCAACACCCGAAAGTTCGATCGCGCCTTCTCCAACACCCGAAAGTTCGATCGCGCCTTCGCCAACACCCGATGAGATAACTAATTCTCCCTTCAACTTCCAAATACCTGCATTGCCAGAAGATTTCTTCTCACCCACACTGCCGCCCCGCACCCGCCCCACGCAGCGCTCAACGCCCACAACACCCAATGCTGCAGCCCGCATACCTTCTGCGCCGACTATTCCGCCTGCTTCCCAAATCGACGTTTCTAGCGCCCCCCAACAGCCGATCGCCGCTCAACCTTCGATCGCGCCAAATCCCGCGCCGTTGGGGGCGGGCACGGGGGCACCGCCCCTACAAACCGCCCCTGTAGCTCAAATTCAGCCGACACCTGCAAGTGCGATCGCGCCGCAACCCGCAAGTGCTGCGCCGCAACCCGCAGTCAGCTCAAATCCGCAACAAGATTTAGCTTTTTTAATCGGAGATTTATTGGGTGCTGAAACTTCTGTCAATCAAAATCCGGAAACCGGAAATACCAGAATTGGCTTTCAACTTAACAATAATCAACAAATATCGATCGACATACCGCCAGTTGAAACACCCAATCTTACCTTTGTTCCAGCATCAGAAAACCCTCCCGAAAAACCCCCGCAGCTTGGCGCTTCTTCCGCCGAAGCACCAGACGGATACATCGTCTTAACTCCCCCTCCCGCCGCCGCACCTGCTCCGGAACAACCTGCTGCTGAAAATCCTCCTGATTGGTTGGCAAATATTCCCCAAATCTCTGCGCCAATAGAATCACCTCCGGTTAATCCAACTCCAGCGCCCGCACCAATTCCCGCGCCAACTCCAGCGCCAACTCCAGCACCAACTCCAGCACCAACTCCCGCACCAACTCCCGCACCAACTCCCGCGCCAACTCCGACACCGGAAATTCCCAATATTCCCAATATTCCCAATTTAATTCCTTTACAAATCAGCAGGGCGAGCGTCGAACAAACTCTCGACCAAAATAATGCTGATGAAGCTGTTTCTGAGATCGATCGACTCTTTGAACAAGACTACGAGAATTATTATGGGGAAAATCTCACGGATAAAAAAGTCAACGTTGAATATCTGAGAGAAACTCTGAAAAAGATTAAGGAAGAAACCGGGAAAAAAGCTGTAATTGTTTATGCGATCGTTCGGCTGAAAGAAGTATCGCTAGTTTTAGTGGTTCCCGACGGCCCTGCTATTCTCAAAAGAGCGCCTGTTAATAGTAAAAAACTGCTAAAAACTGTGAAAGTTTTTCAGGAATATTTGGCAAACACCAATGATTCTAAAAATTTGAGTTATTTGCCAAGCGCTAAGGAACTTCACCAATGGTTGATTGCGCCAATTTCTGCAAAATTAGAAGAATTAAATATTGACACGCTGATTTTTTCGTTTGATGCAGGTTTGCGGCAATTTCCGTTAGCTGCTTTGCACGACGGCAACCAATTTTTAATAGAAAAATACAGTCTCGGCTCAATTCCTAGCGTTAGTTTGACTGAGACAAATTATCGAAGTTTGCGGAACTCCCAAGTTTTAGCAATGGGCGCTTCTGAGTTTCCCAATAAAGTTCCTTTGCCTGCGGTGCCGATCGAATTATCTGCGATCGCCGGCACGAGAACCGCAACCCAAAACCAAGCAGCATTTCCTTTGTGGCAAGGCCGCTCTTTTCTCAATACAGGATTCACTCTAGAAAATCTCAGGAAACAGCGAGAACAGCAGATTTTTGAAATCGTACACTTAGCTACTCACGCAAGTTTTCCGCAGATAAACGGACGAAAAGAAGCTGAAATTGACCTCTGGAATCGCTCTTTGAGTCTGAATGAATTTAGGCAGGCGAAGTGGTACGATCGCACGCAAGTAGAGTTGTTGGTGCTGAGTGCTTGCGAAACTGCGATCGGCGATGATACTGCTGAAATGGGATTTGCTGGATTGGCTGTCCGCAGCGGTGTAAAATCAGCTTTGGCGAGTTTGTGGAAAGTTAGAGATGTTGCGACTTTGGCGCTGATGACCGAGTTTTATGCTAATTTGCGATCGGCTCCGATTAAAGCTGAAGCCCTGAGACAAGCTCAACTGGCGATGATTCGCAAACAGGTTGTATTTAAAGATGGTAAGTTGGTGGGAACTCAAAGGGCGATCGATCTTACCAAAGTCGAACAAATAGCAAATTCAGATTTATCTCACCCGCATTTTTGGGCGGGATTTACAATGGTTGGCAGTCCTTGGTAATAAACTGGCGCGCATCTAATTTTAACAATAAAATTGGTTCGCCCCAGAAGCGTACTTTCGCTCGAACTTGTAACGAGTAGTTCTACAAATCATTTAGGATTGCTATAGCCTTTCTGTGCTCTGGTATGAGGTACTATCCGGGAATAGGGAATAGGGCATAGGGCATAGGGAATAGGGTATGGGGCATAGGGCATAGGGTATGGGGAATAGGGAATAGGGCATAGGGAATAGGGCTATCCTCACTTTTGTGAGAACCGCTATATATAGAACAATACGGTTCACTTAACATATTTATGCCCCGGAGATCCCCCTCGCATCCCCACCCCCCCCTGCCCCCCCCCAGGGGGGCAGAAGGGGAGTAGGGGTTGACTTTGAGGGCATTCTGATCCCCCCCTTTTTAAGGGGGGTTAGGGGGGATCGTCTTAAGTGAACCGTATTAAGTTATAAACTGTTCTTTGCCAAATACTGTAATGGAGCAAAACCTGTGGGCAATTTTACTAAAATATTCAAGTCCAAAGATAAATCATCAATGCAGTTGCGTGTAGAGGAATCCGTCGCGGCGGTAGCACTTGTCGCAGCGGAGGCAAATTACCCTGATGTGAGTGCCGATATCTTGATAAGCAGAATTTGGGATTCAGAAATATTTGCTGAATACTCGGAAGATGATATGTCAGCAACTCTTCAAAAACTCGCGGATATTCTTACCAAAGACGGTTTAGGAGGATTATTTAATACGGCTTGTGAATCGCTCCCAGATGAGTTGGTGTTAGATACTTTTACGATTACCGCAGCAATGTTTGTTGCAGATGGCGAAGTGTCTCAGAAGCATCGGGCTTTTCTCAAGGAATTTCAAGAAGTATTAGGTGTAGGCGATAAGGAAGCTAAGGCAATTATTGAGGATGTAATTGCTGGATACTCGGAACTAAAACTCGAAGATTACGATGTCGAGACAGATGAGGCGCTGTATTTTTCTGCTCTAGGCAATTTTGTGGTTTCGATTCCTGTTGAGAGGCAACGAGGCGGTAAAATTGAGGATGACAAAAGCTTTGTTGCTTTTTCGGACGATTTTGGTGTTTTGCTGAAAATTGATTATTTCCCGATTTCTGGTGATGTGAAAAAATTAATAGAATCAGCGGGGGAATGGGCTTATCTTACTTTGTTTCTTAACAAGTTTATTGATGACACGGTTCTGGCTAAATTTCCTAATTCTCAGTTACTCTACAGTGAATATTTAGAAGAGGAAAATGCTTATTTTGTAGTGACCGATTTGCCTGGGAGTGCTAATGTCAGCGTACCGCAAAACGACGGTAAACTTACTTTGATGGATGCTTACCGGGGATTTATGGCTTTGGTAGTTGACGATTTTTGCTACACGGTGAGTTGTCAGCGAATTTATGAGAAGCAGGAGGAATTGGGTTCTATTGAGTCGGAGGTTGAGGATCTTATGAATAAGATTTTTGATTTTATTCAGACGATCCAATTCTCTGGGGAGGAATAAACACTGCTTTTAGCTTCTGCGATCCAATCTTATAGTTGTCAATTGAGGGGACAGGATATTAAAGCAGTTAACAGCGCTACGATACGGTGACGATTATTTTAGCGGGGTGCTAGATATTATATCAAATCCTCTCTTCATAGGAATAGTAAATTCACTGTTGACTGTTAACTGTTGACTGTTGACTGTTAACCATTAACATCATGTATGAGTGCAGCCGGAATTGATATTAGAGGTTTTTGGAATAAAATAGTACGATCGAGAACAGGCTTTTTAGTCGGTTCTCGATCGCACTTCCAGAGTCAGTCAACCCCAGTCGGAAGACAGCAGCAATTCGCCGCCATTTTCGATTAATTAGTAGTCTGAGCTTCCTGCAATCGCTGCTTGAGTTCTTCCAGAGCGCTCGCCCAGCGCGGATCTGGCTGCACCGAGCCAGAATCGGCGCTCGACACTGTGGTTGTTGATTGATTGCGGCGGGATTTGTTGTTGTCACTCCGGCGGCGATTGCTTTTGCTAGAACCGCCTCCACCTTGAGTTGGGGGAGCCGAACGCTGCTGTTGCTGCGGCGCGGGCACCGGCACCGATGTTGATGCGGATGCCAACTGCGGCGAAGCAGGCGACGTTGACTGCTGCTGATCTTCTTCGCCTTTCTCAGATTTACCCTTAGTTCGGGGCAGTGCCTTCTCTATTTTTAGCGGGTTTTCTTTGAACATCAAGCCGTTGTATTTCTCAATAACTTGGTCGGCTTGTTCGTCGGTTAGCACCGTCACAAAACCAAATCCTCTGCATTTACCTGTTTTGCGATCTGTAATTACCTTTGTGGTAACAGATTCGCCCTCGGGTGCAAAAACTTCTTGCAATTCTTGGCGATCGAGTTCTTTGGGTAGGTTGCCAACATAAAGACGAATAGACATGAAAAATTCCTCCAGAATAGGATTCTAATTAATTTGCTCGAACAGAATTACCTGCGGCCAACTGAATATTGACTTCAGGGAAAGACCGCATAACGGCATAATTTGTGCATTCCTCCCACCAACCTTGACAGATTCTCCCACCTTTTTGAAAAAAAAGGTGATTTACTCTGATAAAGCCGGAACTTAACCGCCTACGCAGAGAGCCTTGAAATCTCAGGTTGTTGTGTAAACTTTTAGTCATCACTCAAATGTTGAGGCTATTGGCTATTCTGTATTTCTTGCTTGCGGTTTTGATTCAGAATGTTTGCAGCCAGAGCCGTGTAGAAATTTATGTCCAAGGATGTCAATTCAAGCGATCGGAATGCCAGTATTCAGTTTAATACAGTGATGGATAAAATCGCTAACATTTTTTGGGCCATTAATCTTACCTCGATCCTCATTTCGCTCCTCATGCTGAGAACTGCTCGCTTGCCCGGTCTCCTTCAAATTGGGCCCGGCAGCGTCCGACCATTCTTTAAAGGTATCACAGCCAGGGTAACAGAGCTAGTTATTTAGGAAGATTTCACGCTGAATTTAATCAAAACGACTTTTGAATCACTTTTTTGAATTCATCGCGCACGGCGAAATTGGCGATCGAAAAAAACAGCCGACAAGCGGCTGGCTGAACTTGCTGTGTTGGGAGGTTGACAATTTTTACGCAATGCTTTACAGATTTTAGTCAACTAAGTTATTGCGCTATTTGCTTCAATCCAATTTGTATAAATAAATGTAACAGGATGTCTGCAAAAAAGCAACTTTTCTTTACGAAGGAAGAAGGAAGTTCGGCAACGGATTATGTAACGGATGTAACGGATGTAACGGATGTAACGGATGTGAGTCCGTCGGAAGAGGGAAGTTCGGCAACGAGCAATGTACGGGATGTAACGGATGTAACGGATGTGAGTCCGTCGGAAGAGGGAAGAGGGAAGAGGGAAGAGCTTAGGGTGAAAAGAGGGAAGAGGGAAGAGGGAAGAGCATTATATATCTTGCAAAAGTTAAATTCACCCCCCTTAGTCCCCCCTCCTGCGGGGGGAAACAAGAATAATCTTGCCCCCTACCCGCGAGTTCGGGGAGGGTTGGGGTGGGTGAACTGTATTTTTGCAAGAGTTCTATTGGTTTGTAGTGCAAACTGAAGTCCGTACTATAGCGGTTCTCACAAAAGTGAGGCGCGGTTTGGCCTATCCCGGATAGTACCTCATACCAGAGCACAGAAAGGCTATACGAACCTTTTGTGCAATCTCAAATGCCAAATTCCCTCATCTTCCGCCCTGGATAATAATGTATGCGCCCCAAAAAGCAGCAGCAAAAGCCAAAATCGCAGACCAAATCGGATGTCCGCTGTCACTGACTCGGCCGCCTTGAGTGCGGAGGGTTTCGAGGTCGATCGCCACATTAGCACCCCGGCGCAGCCAACCAGTCGCCACAACTGGTTTTCCGATCGCATCGCTGGGGCGAGTAGGCTGCGGCCACAAAGAACCACAGGGCCCAAACCTCGAAACATAGTGCAACCTCACCAAACCAGTCGCCGTTTGCAAAATCAAATCCTGTCCCAGCCAATTTTCTATACCAGTCCTACCCAAAAGCTGCCCGGAAAGCTGCACTGGTTGAGCATCAACGGGCAGAACATCGGGATTTGACAAAAGTTCCGGTAAACTGGGCGAAGCGGTTTCTCTGGGCGTAATGTCGGGGAAAAAATAATTGATCCGCATCAAAGTACCGATGCTAAATCCGATCGGCAAACAGCCCCAAAAGATCGATCGATCGCCCAAAAGCCAATCCAGCCGCCAAATACTCGTCTGCGAAAAAATCCAGCCAATCAGCCAAAGCAGCGCCACCAGGCCCAAACTCATGGGAATTCCAAAAAACGGCGCGCCCTGTAAAAATAGTTTTGAGTCTTTAAATTCGAGTATTGATTTAAACAGAGATAATTTTCGTTTCTTCGGTGATTCCAGCGACAGACTCGCCAAATCTAACTCTGTCTCGATTTTCCAGAATTGCGCGTAAAGTTCCAATAGCTTCAAACGCTCTCCCAGCAAAGGATGGGTGCTGTTAACGGTCAGCCAAGCGCGATCGGGATTGGTGAGATCCCACAGCAAAATCTGTGACAGCGGCGCGCGCAAGGCTGCAGAACCAATGGTTGCAGCTTGTCCGACTCCCAGGGGTAACAACAAATCAAAACCTTCAAGAAAAAAGCTAGTTTGTTTTTGCTGTTCGACATCTTCAGCAATGCCGATCGCAATTTTAGCCAGAGCCCGCGTCAAACCGTTAGGATTCCCCGTAATTTCGGCCGCAGTTCGATCGCTAAAATATACCCGGCGGCGCGACAGCCACAACATCGGCCAGCGCAACAACTTATAAATCCCGTAACTAATAGCAGAAATTGCAGCGGCCAAATTTCTCACAGCAAAACGCAAAAACTCGATCGTCATTAAATCGCACAACCTCTCACTCCAGTATGCCGCTTGCCAATAAATCAAATAAGGAATCTGAATCACCAGCAACGCCAGCGACATCGGCGCAAAATCCCAGTGAGAAATGTGGCTTAATTCCCGCGCAAAAATAGTCGCAATTTCATCATCAGTCAACTTTTCCAACAGCCCTTTACTCACAGCAATCCGAGCAAAACGGGGCAAACAGCCGTAACTGAAAGCCACAGGAACATTCAGCGGCAAGAGTTTCAGTACAGGGGTTGGCATATTTTGCTTGGTACAAAAACTGCGGAGTACCCGACTAGCTTCTTTGCTGTGCTTGGATAAAACTGAGCCGCGCAGGGTTTCGATGCCGCAAAATAGTTTTAGCAGCGCGTCTGTCAGCCAGGGAGATGAGGCTAAAAGCAATCCAAAAACTATCTGCACAAAGGGAGTTGGATCGCGGTAAAAAATTTGGATCGGCGCGAAAATTGGCAGTCTTGTAAATATGTAAAACTGAAGCAATAGAAAATTAGCGTTTGTCAGCAGCAATTGCAGGACAAATCGGGCGAGGAAAAATAGGGCGATCGTACTTACAGCAGCCCCAATCCAAAAATTCAGCAATTTTAGCGGTTTCAGCGGCTGCGGGTTTTTTGTGCGCCCTGCTTCGCGCCAAGTCAGTTGGTAAGTCTCTG
>NZ_JBARVX010000663.1:0-2678 GCF_049646505.1 Microcoleus sp. | reverse complement strand
CGCGGAGGCGGACATCGTTTGTGTAGGCGCGGTTTCAACCGCCGTCTTTTCCTAATTCGCTTGTTTAACTAAACTTTCTAATTGCTGCCGCACCTCAGCAGCACCAAGCCGTTTGATCGCAGCAGCGCCGTGCAGCCTGACGCTATTATCGCCGTCGGCTAACAATTGAATCAGCGCGTTTAGCGCTCTGATATCACCTAATTGTCCTAACGCTAAAGCTAAAGATTGTTTGATTTGGGGAGGCTGCACCGCCGGATGATTCCCCTCTAGCAAACCGATCGCAATTTCAGCAGCTTTTATTTTTAACTCCGGCTTTTCCACTCGCCCTAAAACAGCGGCAATTTCTTGACAAACAGCAGGATTAATGTTATCAATTTGCCAGGAATCGCTGGGATTTAGCACTCGATCGCTATTTGTGAATTCGCTCGGTTGTGCGTTAAAAACCGATCGCCCAATCAGCGCAGTTTGCAAATATTCTAAAGCAACAGCAGTTTCGCTCCAGCCCAGGGCGCGCACAGTTTCGATTTGCAATTCCAGGGGAGTTGCGGGGTTTCGCAGGAATTCAAATAAAGCAGCAGCCGCAGCATCGGTTTTCAGTCGCCCGATCGCGATCGCCGCTTGTTGGGACACTTCAAATCGGATGTCCCAAAGCAAAGGTTTGAGCAAATTAACTAAATCTAATTCTGCATCTAAATAAGCGCGAACTCCCAGAGCTCTCACGGCTTCTTTTCTAACTGCTGCGGCCGCATCTTTGAGTGCTTCTACCAGTACCGGCGGGATGCGGGAGTCGTGAAAACTACTCAAAGCCTCGATCGCAGCCAGCCGCACCGCAATTCTAGAGTCTTTGACTACACTCAACAGCGGGGCGATCGCTTCGGGGCGGCGAATTTGGGCGAGGGCTGCTGTGGCAAACTGTCGCGAGTCTTCCTGCTGCAATAGAGTTGCTAGGGATTCTATGGCTGTCGGGCCGAAATTGGCGAGGGTTTGGGCCGCGATTTGGCTCAATTCTTCGTCGGAATTTTTGACTAATTTTACTAAAGCTGCAATCACTTCCGGGCGATCGAACTTTCCGAGAATGCGGGCGGCAAACCACCTGGGTTCGGTGTCTGCGTCTTCGTCTTCGATCGCGGCAATTAAAGGTGCGATCGCGCCATTTCCCAGATTTGGCAATACTTTAGCAATTTCCCAGCGGTCTTGAAAATCCCCCCATTCCAAGGTTTGTATTCCTAAACTTACAGCTTGTTCTAAAAATATTTTTTCCTGTGGCTGGCTGCGGTTGGCTGTCACTTGCTGCAAGCATTCGACTACAATAGGCCAGTTTTGGCGATCGGCAGCGGCTTGCGCTTGTTCCAAAATATGAGACATAAATTTAATTTAGCTTGTTGAAGGTAGATGACAGCTAGCCCAGAAGCGCGATCGTCTCCCGCAATCTGTTGCTACAATTATCAATTATTTTAGATTTATGTCAATCCCTCACCAATGGTAAAATATAATTAAAACATTAAATCAACCCATTTAAATTATCAATTCGTCATATTTTTGAAACAAAAAACTCACTTCCTACTTAAATAAAAATAAAGCTAACAAATCCCAATTAAATAAAGCCATTTCCTCCTTGGGTTCGCAGTGCGGAATTTCCTCCGCACTGCGAACCGTGACATAATTAATTGTTTTACCCAACTCTCGGCCCATTTTCCCATGAAAAAAGCTCTCCTTTTAGTAAACCAGCACTCCCGAAGAGGGAAAAAACTATTATCTCAAGCCACTGCCAAATTAGAATCACTTGGTTTTGAATTAATAGTAAAATCAACCGACAGCGCCAGCGAAATTTCCGACACAATTCGGAACCACCAAAATCAAGTCGAATTAGTCATCATCGGCGGCGGCGACGGCACACTAAACTGCGCCATCGAAGGTTTGATGGACACTAAATTGCCCTTGGGTATTTTGCCGATGGGAACAGCTAACGATTTAGCCCGTACTCTCGGAATTCCTACAGATTTATCCGCAGCTAGTCAAGTAATTGCCAGCGGTAAAATTCGGCTTATAGACATAGGTTGGGTTAACCAACAGCATTTTTTTAATGTAGCGAGTTTGGGATTGAGCGTCGAAATCACCCAGAGACTGACTAAAAATGTGAAGCAGCGCTGGGGAATTTTAGCTTATGCTTTGGCTGCTTTGCAGACAATTTTTAAATCGCGGCCATTCAGAGCAGAAATCAAGATAAACAACCAATCTTTTAATGTAAAAACAATTCAAATTGCCATAGGCAACGGCCGCTACTACGGCGGCGGCATGGCAGTTGCCGAAGATGCCACCATCGACGACAAGCGACTGGATTTGTACAGTTTAGAGATACACCATTGGTGGGAAATCCTTGCTTTGCTGCCGGCAATGAGGCAAGGAAATTATACCACTTGGCCGAAGGTTCGCGCCTTGCACGCTCAAGAATTTGAGATTAATACTAGCAAACGCCGTTCGATTAATACCGACGGTGAAATCACCACTTACACGCCTGCCAAATTCCGAGTGATTCCCCAAGCTTTAGCAGTTATCGCTCCTTCATCGCTCACAACAAATTAAATTTTGTTGTGGAACAGGCATCTTGCCTGTTCATATATTCGCCACGGGCAAGATGCCCGTGCCACAATTAATCAATTAATGAATTAATTAATCAA
>NZ_JBARVX010000662.1:0-1815 GCF_049646505.1 Microcoleus sp. | reverse complement strand
GGCGGATAAAAGTCTTTAGACGGCACATCGCAAACTAACTCGCAGTCTGCTAAATATTGTACTCGCACCGACAAAGCGCCAAAAGCTGTCGAACCAGGTTTGGCGTAAAGCCTTTGGGCGACTTCTTTCTGCACTAACAGCACGATCGCATCGAAGGGTTTAGCAGCAGGCGCAGATATTGTTCCCAGCAGTTTTTGCAAGATCGGGCCGGTGATATTGTAGGGAATGTTGGCAACAACTTTATTGGGATTTTGGAATTTTGGAAAGGCTGTTAGTTCAGCATCTAAGTTTATTTCCAGAAAATCGCCTTGTAGCAGTAAAAAGTTGTCGGTTTTGCCGAGTTGCTTGGCTAGTTTGAGGCACAAATCTCGATCGATCTCCACAGCAACGACAGACTGAGCCGCAGCCAGCAAGCGCCGAGTCAGAATCCCCGTACCAGGCCCGATTTCCAAGACGCGATCGCCCTGCAAACTCGCTGCTTTAACAATCTTATCTAAGGCTTTCTCGCTTTTGAGCCAATGTTGAGCAAACTGTTTCCGGGGTGTGGTCGATCGCATTTTTTGAATTATTGCAGAAATCTTAGCCTGCCATTCTACCACAACCTCATATTTTTTCCCAACTTACAGTCATGTTGATTTTTGTTAACAGGGGTTGAATTAACCAAAAAACTTGGGCACTATAAAAGGAGCAACGATAAAAAATAAATTTATTTCTTCCCAATTACCAGCAGGATACGGAAGTCACGGATAAACAGATAGCTGTTTTTCCAAATAACCAATAACAACTAACAAATAACAAATAACAAATAACCAATTCGCAGTTACCCAAAAATGAACTTCCAACGAATATTTGGTACATTACCCAAAACCCAAGCCAGCGCGCCCGGAAGAGTAAACCTGCTGGGCGAACACACAGACTACAACGACGGATTTGTACTTCCGACGGCAATTCCCCAGCGCACAACAGTACAAATCGGCTTGAGCAGCGACGATCGACACCATTTTTATTCAGCAGAATATGACGAGCTCATAAATTTTTCAGACGACGATACGATACCGCAAACATTCGCCACTTATATCTGCGGCTGCATCAGACTTGTAGAAAAAGAAGGATACAAAATACCGCCAATAAATTTGTACATTACCTCCAATGTGCCGATCGGAGTCGGTTTATCCAGCAGCGCGGCTTTAGAAATAGCAACCCTCAGAGGATTGCGCGCACTTTTGAACCTTCCTCTAGACGACGTGCGACTTGCTCAAATCGGACAGCTAGCCGAAATCCGGTATGCCGGCTTGAAATGCGGCATCATGGATCAAATGGCATCGAGTTTAGCAGACACCAACACCGTGCTATTTCTCGACACCCGCACCCTCAAATACCGCCCGCTACCTTTTCCCGCAGGGACAGAAATTTTAGTGATTGACAGCGGGGAAACCCGCAAACTAGCAGCCGGAAGCGGCTATAACAAACGGCGCGCTGAGTGCGAGGAATCCGCCCGGATATTGGGAGTTAAAGCTCTCAGAGATATCGCCGATCCCAAAGCAGTCGAAGTGTTGCCAGAACCTCTCAAAAGGCGAGCGCGCCACGTCGTTACCGAAAACAAACGGGTGCTGCAAGCGGTAAAATCTTTTTCAGCAAAGCGTTTGGGCGAGTTAATGAATGCTTCCCACGCAAGTTTGCGCGACGACTGCGAAGTTTCAGTGCCGGCAGTAGACGCGCTGGCGGCAATCTTGCAGTCAATCCCCGCAGTCTTCGGCGCAAGGCTGACGGGCGGAGGTTTTGGCGGTGCTTGCGTGGCGCTGGTTGAGAGCGGCA
>NZ_JBARVX010000661.1:0-33857 GCF_049646505.1 Microcoleus sp. | reverse complement strand
TTACCTTTCCGAAACCACTTCCCCGCAAGGGGACGGAAACCCATCATTACTGTTTGGGCATTAACCCCAGAGGTAGCACTTTCCGAAACCACTTCCCCGCAAGGGGACGGAAACAGCTACTGTTCTTACATTAACGTCTGGAGGGACGCTTGGAGCTTTCCGAAACCACTTCCCCGCAAGGGGACGGAAACTTTTTTGTCGCAGACGATTACTGTCAAACCTTTATCTTTCCGAAACCACTTCCCCGCAAGGGGACGGAAACGTTTCTGTTGTATGATACCCTTCGGCATCGGACCGCGTCTTGCTTTCCGAAACCACTTCCCCGCAAGGGGACGGAAACAATTCATCTTGGCTATCAGTTACCCAAATTGATAAATCCTTTCCGAAACCACTTCCCCGCAAGGGGACGGAAACAATTAAGGTAAACCAACCTCACACTTTGGTTAAAGTTTGCTTTCCGAAACCACTTCCCCGCAAGGGGACGGAAACGTTAACAGAAGGAAGATTGAAACAAAGCTCTAACCAGGCTTTCCGAAACCACTTCCCCGCAAGGGGACGGAAACCCCTCATACTTAGTGGCCAACATTGGCACACCTTCAACCTTTCCGAAACCACTTCCCCGCAAGGGGACGGAAACTTGGCTTCGGCTTCGATTTCTTCACGCGATCTTGGATCAGTCTTTCCGAAACCACTTCCCCGCAAGGGGACGGAAACTGAAGTGTCTTGGTCTGGGCAAGGATGAGCTTTGCTTTCCGAAACCACTTCCCCGCAAGGGGACGGAAACATTCCTTGGCGGGAATCCCCCGCATCTTTTCCTTTTCCTGGCTTTCCGAAACCACTTCCCCGCAAGGGGACGGAAACCCTAATGGCATAGCAGCCAAAAGAAGAAAAATGAAACTTTCCGAAACCACTTCCCCGCAAGGGGACGGAAACAGTTGCATTGTCAACATCTTTGAAAAATGTGATACATTCTTTCCGAAACCACTTCCCCGCAAGGGGACGGAAACTTTCCTAAGATACCTAAAGCGATCCCTACGATGCTGGCTTTCCGAAACCACTTCCCCGCAAGGGGACGGAAACTTCATGGGAATACCCTTTTGTACCGGGTCCGTCCCGGCTTCACTTTCCGAAACCACTTCCCCGCAAGGGGACGGAAACTGTAATCAACTAGGGAAGCATCTATCATACCAATTACCTTTCCGAAACCACTTCCCCGCAAGGGGACGGAAACGTAAATTACCTCCTTAAGCAAAAACTGGAAAAACAATCTTTCCGAAACCACTTCCCCGCAAGGGGACGGAAACAGGAGGAGTAGGGGGCGAGAACCCGTGTAAGGCGCGGATACACCCGTCTGGCTTCGCCGAGTTTTATCCGAGATATGGCAGATCCGCACCCGGAGGATTAACATCACACAATTCCCGCTGCTACTGCACTTCATCAACCTGGAACCTGCTGTATTTTCCTCAAAAAATCCCGGTTTCTGAGCAAGTGCCGCTAACTCCAAATCTAAAATCTCAAATGGATTCGCCTCTGTGGATATAGAATTCTAGAATATACCGTCAAAATCCGCCGGCAGCCGTAGCGTCAACTTGGTGGTTTCAGGAAACCGTGGACTTAAAACAAATATTCAAAACGCCGAATCCCATAATCGGTGTCGTACATTTACAGCCTTTGCCAACTTCCCCCCGCTGGGGGGGGAACCTCAAAGCTATTATCGGAAGAGCCGAACAAGAGGCTACAGCGCTTGCTTCGGGCGGCGCACACGGTATCATTGTCGAGAACTTTTTCGACGCTCCTTTTGCCAAAGACAGCGTAGATCCGGCTGTTGTCAGCGCCATGACTCTGGTAGTCGAGAGGCTGACAAATCTTGTCACGCTGCCGATCGGCGTTAACGTACTGCGAAACGACGCCCACAGCGCGATCGCCATCGCCTCCTGTACGGGAGCTCAATTCATCCGCGTCAACGTCCTCAACGGCATCATGGCTACAGATCAAGGCTTAATCGAAGGCCAAGCTCACCAGCTAATGCGCTACAGGCGAGAATTGGGCAGCGATGTCAAAATATTAGCAGACGTGTTAGTCAAGCACGGGCGACCCCTGGGCAGCCCCAACTTGACCACAGCAGTTCAAGAGACGATCGGGCGCGCTTTAGCCGACGCCGTAATCCTTTCCGGCTGGACAACCGGCAGCCCTCCCAATCTCGAAGACTTAGAACTCGCCAGCGCTGCGGCGGCTGGAATTCCAGTTTTTATCGGCAGCGGCGCCTCGTGGGAAAACATTTCCACCTTGATGCAGGCGGCCGACGGCGTAATTGTGTCGAGCTCCCTGAAGCGAAACGGGCGCATCGAACAGCCGATCGATCCCATCCGCGTCAGTCAATTTGTAGAAGCCGCCCGCCGCAGCTTTTCCGAGAAAGAGCTCGAACAAGAAAACAAAAACGCCAACGGATCGAGAGGGCCCGCACCGGAACCGGGCAAAATCAGGAGTAAAAAGTAAAATAGGAATTGTTGGCAGTTGGCAGTTGGCAGTTGGCAGTTGGCAGTTGTTAGTAGGGGCGGTGCCAAGAGTGCCCGCCCTCTTAACAGCCAACAGTCAACAGTTAACAGTCAACAGCCAACAGCCAACAGTCAACAGTTAACAGTCAACAGTCAACAGTTAACAGCCATCAGTCAACAGTCAACAGCCAACAGTCAACAATCAAAAAAATGATTCGCCGACGTTCAACCCCTTGGATTCATCGCTGGTCTAGGACTGTGATGGCAGCGATCGCAGCCATCGGCGTTCTAGAAACGGCCTATCTGACGATCGCTAAATTCACGACAGGTTCAGTCCTTTGTCCCACCAGCGGCTGCGACAAAGTGCTCAACAGTCCCTACGCTACCGTCTTTGGCACAGTGCCTTTAAGTTTATTAGGTTGTCTGGCATACCTGAGCATCGCAATTCTGGCCTTAGCTCCCAAAGCCGTCAATCCCGACACCAACAAACGGCTGCATTCTCAACTAGAAAACTGGACTTGGCAAGCCCTATTTATCATCACCGCTGCGATGGTAATTTTCAGCAGCTATTTGATGTATTTGATGGCTTTTGAAATTCAGGAATTGTGCATTTACTGCATCAGTTCTGCCGTGTTTTCCCTGTCGCTGTTCGTGCTGGTGCTAGTGGGCCGCGAGTGGGAAGATATCGGACAGTTGGTGTTTACAGGCATTTTGGTGGTGATGGTAAGTTCGATCGGCGCTTTGGGACTTTACAACAGCGTCAGCTCACCCGCTCCTTTTGTTTCTTCTACCCCCGGAATTCTACCCCCTGCCGTCACCACAACCTCCGGCCCCGCCCAAATTGCTTTAGCCCGCCACCTCCGACAAATTGGCGCTAAAGAATACGGCGCTTATTGGTGTCCCCACTGCCACGATCAAAAAATGCTGTTCGGCAAAGAAGCAGCCAAAATAATTGATTATTTTGAATGCGATCCCAGAGGACAAAATTCCCGCGCTGAAATTTGCCAAGCTGCTGCTGCGAATGTTAAAGGTTTCCCGACTTGGGAGATTAATGGTCAGTTTTATTCGGGGACGCAAACTTTGGATAAACTCGCTGATTTATCCGGTTACACCGGCCCCCGCAACTTTCAAAACTGACAGGAAAGCTTGAGGTTTTAGAGAGCAGATTTTGGATTTTTTGTGCAGGAAACACATCAGGCTTTTTCACTCGGTTTATCGCCGTCTAGTGCTGCCAAATAAATCTAAAATCTCGCCTCTAGAATCCCTACAAAACACAGTAAAAATTATATCCATTTCATAAAATAGTTCTACAGTTAGTCTGTCTGTTTTAAAGATAAAATTTTCTTCTTCAGAATTCATATTTGTTTGTAGCTGCACTTTATGAAATTGGTATTGCAGACACCCTTTACGATTGAACCGCGAAGACGCAAAGAACGCGAAGAGAAGAGGAAAGACAAGAGTCAGAAAATAAATTGGAGTGGCAAACTCGGATTTGGCACAATACCAATTTCATAAAATATTGCTACAGTTAGTCTGTCTGTTTTAGACATCGAACTTTATGCGGCATAATTCGTATTTGTAGCGGCACTTTAGGAAATTGGCATTAGTTAGATCGAAGAAGTTTAAAACAAGTTGCGGCTCTCTAATACGATCGGCGAATATAGCAATCCTCGTATCATTTGTATAATTTATTGTAGGAGAAATCCCCAGCTCGGTTGCCCCGATCGATCGCGGATAGGCACTCTTAGCACTACCCCTATAAATTTTGTGAATCATTTAGAATTGCTATAAATACTAGGAATTTTACACAAAAACTCTCACAACCGGGTTTCAGCTTCCAGACTCATTGGTGAAATGACATATTTTGGTTGAGAAACCCGGTTTCTGCTGGTGCAGCCCACATTCCGCACCAAAAAATCTAAAAATTGGATAATCAAAAATCAAAAATCGACTCGCCCGCACCGAAAAATCAAAAATCAAAAATCAAAAATCGATCGATCGCCCCGAAGATATAAAAGCTATATGTAGTAGTAGCTTAGATGCTCCAAGCGCGAGGCAAAAATTCCCAAAATATGCTAAAAACTATCAAAAAATGGGTCGATCGAGAACGCCGAGTATTGATAACTGCCAGTGCCGTTGCCGGTACGGTGATTGTACTGCGCTGGTGCGGATTTTTGCAGGTGTGGGAATGGACTGCTTTCGACCGCTTTGTCCGCTGGCGGCCAGCCGAACCCATTGACTCGCGCATCACCATTGTCGAAATCAAAGAAGCTGACTTGCAAAAATACGGCTACCCAATCTCCGATGCTGTATTGGCTCAATTGCTGCAAAAATTGCAGGCTGCTTCGCCGCGGGCGATCGGCCTCGACATTTACCGAGATTTGCCCACTCAACCGGGTAACGCCGAATTGCTCAAAACTTTTAAAACTATTCCCAACTTAGTCGGCATTGAGTTGATGCCGGACGAAACCAGGATTGGAGTTCGGCCGCCTCCGGTACTTGAGGAGTCCTCGCGCGTCGGTTTCAACAACGTTGTCATCGACGCTGACGGTAAAGTGCGCCGAGCTTTGCTCTACGCTTGGCCCGGAGACGGCAAAACTCATGAAAGCTTCGCGCTCAAACTCGCTTTGCTTTACCTGGAGCGCGAAGGGATTTCCCCTCAACCAGCAAAAGTCAATCCTAAATACTTGCAGTTGGGCAAGGGGGTGTTTCGACCTTTTGAGCCGAATGACGGTGCTTACGTGCGAGCTGACAGCCGCGGCTATCAAATTCTCGCTAATCTGCGCGGCTCGATCGGCAGTTTCCCCACTGTATCGATGAGCGACGTGCTTTCTGGTAAAGTACCTGCTGATTTTGTGCGATCGCGCGCTGTCTTGATCGGCTCAAATGCCTCCAGCCTCAAAGACTTTTACCAAAATGCTTACAGTTCCGGTTTGTTTGCTCCTCCCCAGCAAATACCGGGAGTCGAGCTTCAGGCTCATTTCTTGAGCCAAATTTTGAGTGCTGCCCTCGACGGGCGCGGAAGTATCAATGTCTGGCCCGAAGCTGCGGAGTTGCTGTGGATTTTACTGTGGTCTTGGATTGGAGCAACTGTGAGCTGGAACTTGCGATCGCTAGGGCGATCGGCTTGGTGTTTGTCAAGTATCTGTCTCGGTTTGAGTGCCAGTTTATACTTAGCCTTTTTAGCCGGTTGGTGGCTGCCGTTAATTCCTGCAATCCTCAGTCTTTTGGGTTCTGGCGTGGCAGTTGTGGGTTATCTGGCTCACTTGCAAGAAGAACTAAAACGCTCTAAAGAATTTTTACAATCGCTCATCGATACAATTCCCGACCCGATTTTTGTCAAAGATATAAATCACCGCTGGGTTGTTTTAAATCAAGCATACTGTCGGTTTATCGGCTATCCTTTGGAAATTTTAACCTGCCGCACAGATTACGATTTATTTCCCCCAGCCCAAGCAGATATATTTTGGCAGCAAGACGAATTAGTATTGCAAACTCACCAGCCGCGAGAAAATGAAGAATATTTTACCGACGCTCACGGCATTACACATTGGATTGCAACTAAAAGAACCCTGCACAAAGATGCTGCCGGCAACCTATTTTTAGTCGGAGCTATCAGAGATATTACCGAGCGCAAACTCCGGGAAGATGCCTTAGAACAAAAAAATGCTGAACTCAGCCACCAAGCTTCTCACGATGCTCTTACAGGTTTGCCCAACCGCAAAATGTTTTACGAATGTTTGCATCAGTCTTTAGAAAAAGCTTCCAGCAATCAAGACTTGGTAGCTTTACTATTTTTAGATTTAGATGGATTTAAGTCGATTAACGACACTCTCGGACACAATGTGGGCGATTTGCTCTTAAAAGCAGTTGCCACCAGGCTCAAAAAATGCTTGCGCGGCAGCGATATTATCTCGCGGTTGGGCGGCGACGAGTTCACAGTCATTCTGCACGCAATTCCCGGTCGCGAAGAAGCTGCGAAAGTAGCTGAAAAAATTTGCGATGCCATCGTGCAGTCTTTTATTTTAGAAGAACATACAGTTTGTGTAACTACAAGTATTGGGATTAGTTTGTATCCAATTGACGGTCAAGAGTCAGATGTTTTAGTCAAAAATGCCGATGCTGCGATGTACAGTGCTAAGAAACGGGGGAAAAATCAATATCAATTTATTGAGTAATTTGTCATCTGTCAACAGTTATCTGTCCTTAGATAGACTTAGCGGTGGGGGCATCTCTACTGGATCGCTGTCAACAGCCCGAATTGTCGGGGCGAGCCACCCGGAGTTTATTACAATTATTAGATAGACTTATAAAAAGTATGAAAATTATGACAGCAAATTGTTGTCTCATCTAAATCGGGACTGAGGCAAAAAATAGTTTTATTGACTACCTAGAATGGTAAGGCTCCATAGAGGTCACACCCTACATATAGAGCAATCCTCGCATCATTTTCAATAACTGGTTAAGAGGCTAAGAGCCTAGGAATCGATGTCACTTTTGAAGAGCCTCCTGCGAAAATGGAGGCTCTTCCTCGCCCCAGAAGCGTTACCAGGCTCTGCCTGGTAACGAGTGGAAAAGTAGCGCTAGATATTACCCCCCCCAACCCCCCCTTACCAAGGGGGGGGGCTAAAACTTCATCCATGCCACATCTTTAGAAAAATGGTATCAGTGCTAATTAAAAGATTCAAAAACTGAGCTAGAAGACCAAATTTAAATCGCCAAAAAGCCTTTATTTATAATCTTTTACGTAAGTTCACGAAATTTAAGTAAAGAAAATGTAAAGATATCAGTGTAAATACGGAAATTGATAGATATAATTAGGTTGTACAGACGTGCATCTACTTCGGTGATTTGAATAAGGCTATAAATACTATGCGTACTTTAATTCAGCTCACAACAGCGGCTACCCTGGCTGCCTGTTTGCAAGTGAATACGATCGGCATTGCAAATGCCGTCTTACTTGGCAGCAACTCCACCAGCTACTTAACTAAAGCCCGATCGACCTCCACATTGTTGAGAGTCCCCGAAACCTCTATGTCTGGAAATTACGAAAAATACGAACCAGACCCCAACGGGAACCCCAAAAGTGACGGTACGGGAACGCGCTGAACCCAATTTTTCAATCTTCTACGAGCCCAGATTTGTACCAATTCGATTGGTTAATTAAAGTGTGCCTGCACCAATCCCGATCGGTCAGTGGATAGTCCACACGATAGTGACCGCCGCGACTTTCCGTGCGAAACGCAGCACTTTTGAGAATTAAGTAACCAATATCCAATAAATTGCCAAGTTCTCCCCAATTTCGCAAAACCGAGCTACTTTCGGCATTATCCGGCGAAAAATCAATAATTTGTCCGGGTCGTAAATTATCAAGCGTTTGACTCAAAGGCAAAGAGGCAAATTCTTGCCGCCAAATCTCAACTTGGACGATCGCACTTTCCAAATCCCGCATTCCCCGGCAAATTCCCGCACTCTGCCACAGCAAACTCGGCAATTCCACCCGCAATTTTTCGATCGTCTCAATCTCCTGTGGAGAAATCGATTTTTCCCAGATTTCCCCTACATCGACCTCATCTGTAAACGCCTGGGAATTTTCAGATACCTCCAAAAGTCCCATCTGCGCCCCAAAAACCAGACATTCCAGCAGCGAATTGCTCGCCAACCGGTTAGCACCGTGTACCCCCGTGCTGGCAGTTTCTCCCACCGCGTACAAACCCGGAATCGAAGTTTGGTTAAACTTGTCAGCCACAATCCCTCCCATCCAGTAATGGGCGGCTGGTGTCACCGGCACCGGTTCGGAAAAAATATCAATTCCCCAATCAGCGCAGACTTGAATAATATTCGGAAACCTGTAGCGCAGCCGATCGACCGCAATCGGGCGCAAATCCAGCCAAACATGAGGTTCCCCCGTCTTCTGCAAATGGCGGAAAATAGCGCGGCTGACAACATCGCGAGGCGCGAGTTCCCCGCTGGGGTGAAAGTCAAAAGCAAAGCGGTATCCCTTGCTGTCAACCAAATGAGCTCCTTCTCCCCGCACCGCCTCGCTAATCAGAAACCGGGGCGCGCCCGCCTTACTCAGCGCCGTCGGGTGAAACTGCACAAATTCTAAATCTCGCAGCAGTGCCCCGGCGCGCCACGCAATTGCCACCCCGTCTCCGGTACTCACCGACGGGTTGGTGGTTTGAGCAAAAACCTGTCCGCCGCCGCCTGTCGCTAGCACCACAGCCGGTGCCTGCAGCCATTTGACTCGGTTGCCGCAAATCGCGCTAATGCCCTGACAGCGCCCGCTTTCGTCGAGCCACAGACTCAATGCAAAGGCAGGGGATACGATTTGAATGTTTTGGCGGCTCAATACTTTTGCTGTCAGGGTACCGATTACCGCTTTCCCTGTGGTGTCGGCGGAGTGGAGCACTCGGCGGCGGGAGTGGGCGGCTTCTAGGGTGAGGGCTAAATCGGGGCCGGCGCGATCGAATGCCACGCCCATTTTCACGAGGGAATCAATGCAATCGGGAGCTTCCTCGACCAAAAATTTCACCGCTTCCAAATCGCAAAGACCGGCTCCCGCAGCCAGTGTATCTTTAACGTGCAGCGCTGCGGAATCTTCCGGGGCGATCGCCGCAGCAATTCCTCCTTGGGCCCAATCGCTGGCAGAAACAGGCAGGGTATTTTTATTAATTGAACCCACGCGCAAATGTTCTGGAAGGCAAAGTGCCGCGTACAAACCGGCTGCGCCAGCACCTATCACTAATACATCAAATTTGTCAGTCATAAGTCTGCCGATTTTAGATTTTAGATTTTAGAATTAACTCTCAATCTGAATTTTGGGGCGAGAATTAATGTCTGTCGATTTTATATTATATTTCTTGCACTCATTCACAAATCATCTGAAAAGCATCTGCGTTTATAGCGGTTCTCAAGCTTGTTGAGGTATGCCCACGGAGGCCACGGAGGCCTATGCCCACGATAGCACTTCAGGTTACGCTCGAAAGGCTATATATGTTTATCAAAAAAGTGAGGTATGCCCTATGCCCTATGCCCTATGCCCTATGCCCTATGCCCTATGCCCGACAGTACCTCATCTTTCGCTTGAAAGGCTATATCTGTGTCGATCGCCCTTTCGTCTGCGGTTTATGTATTAGTCGAGGATTTATGCAACTCCAGTCTATTTTAGATTGAGCCTACAAATGAATCTCGTTTCCGCTTGCATGGGAATGATTTAACCGCAGAGTACACAGAGTACACAGAGTCCGAGAATATATATCTGAATCATTCCGATGAAGAGAGGATTTGATTTTAATCTCGAAAACGCGCTGATTTTAATCTAGGAAATTTTTGCTAGCTTTGCCGAATGCTTGAGAAATTAAAGGCAGAAGTCATCAGCCTCTAGAAAAAATCTTTTCTTTCTGCTTTCTGCCTTCTGCCTTTTGCTTTCTGCCTTCAAAGGAAACCCGCTGCTATCTAGTCGTAAAAACCGTTGTTCAACCTATTGTCTCCTTCAATAAATATTGAGTCCACATCAGTTATGGTGAATTTGTCCAGGTTAGCTTCCAGCACCTTTTTCTGAGCATCCGTCAAGCCTGAAATTTTGAGTACGTCCTCAACTTCTTCGTAAGGAGCATTCTTAATAATTTGTGCAGCTAAAGTAGGATACAACCCTCGAAATTCCCGAAAGTCCCGGACACCGCTGTTGTTCAAGTCAATTTTTTTGCCGTATTCTGTGGCAAGTTTGTCATCGGCGCGATTTGTTCTAGTCGGAACGTCAACCACTATGAGGGAGGATGGTGGTAAGACGAGACGGCTCAATGTGCCAGCGATCGCGCTTTGATCTCCTGCCCATGCAAAGCAGCCCAGCACCAGGCCCAATACTGCCAATAGACGACCCAATCGTTTCATGAAGTTTTGTCTCCCAATTTCATACACAGCATTTATTCTTATGTAGAGACTACCATTTTCCTTATGCAGTTTGTCAGATAAATCCGCAGCACCCGCAGAGATGTCAAAAATATTTACATTTATTTATTGACATTTCGGCTTATATATGTTAGGTGTCAAAGGTGAGGCGATCGATTAATTGTTGACCCTGCACCCAGTTTTCTATCTATCCAGAACTCTTTCCTTTCATTTTGAGAAAAGCGTTCAAGTCAGGATAAGTACCGCCGTAAGTCACGCTGGGAGTGTCGTAACCTTTTAAAGCAACGGTGTGCTGCTCAAAAGCGTCCTGGGCTCCCAATTCGGTCAGGTATTTGTAGGTGGTTTCTCCCACGGCGATATCTTTGCCGAGTTGCTTGGTGCAAGACTCTAGGCGAAATGCTGCGTTGACAGTATCTCCTAATGCGGTGTAGTCCGATCGGTCGCTGCTGCCAGAATTTCCCACCATTGCATAACCGGTATTGATTCCAGCCCCGACTCGCAAAGGAAAAGGTAGGGGGTAACGGCTGCTGAGTTGGTCTGTTGCCTTGTGCAGTTCGCTCAAAGCTTGGCAAATCCGCATCATTTCCTCGCTGCTGACACCGCTGGGTTTGTGAAACCAGACGGCCATGATGGCATCGCCGATGTATTTGTCTACCCAACTGCCGTGTTCGCGAATGATGTGTCCTGCTTTGCGGAACCAATTGCCGATGACTTCCGATAGTAGAGTTTCGTCTAGCTGTCTGGTCAAAACTGTAAAATCTCGGATGTCCATTACCATGACGGTAATCAGGCTGCGAACCGTCAATGTCGCCGTAAAATCTTCAGAGTCTGTGTCGTGTATTCGATCGATCCGGCGGCCGGCGGTTGGGTTATGGAAATCCAATTCGGTTTGACCGAAAATAATCCGATCGCCATTTCGGAGCGTCACAGGAATACTCACCCGCCGCCCGTTGACAAAGGAACCGTTGCGGCTTCCCAAGTCGATCAAGTAGAACTCTCCCGTCTCCATTTGCTGTAACATCGCGTGATTGCGAGAAATCCAGCGATCGGTCAATACAAAATTATTGTCATCATTCCGCCCTACTGTCCAGCAATTGCTGCCGGAGAGCGGCAAGTAGCGATTGCCGCTTTCTGTACGAAGTAACAAATGTGGATTGGCTTGCAAAGTCACCACAGCCCTAGAAACAACATCAAGTCAACCGATTTGAGGTTTTCAACTTTAAATTTTAACTTTACCGCGCGGCTTATAACTGAGATTGCTCCTAAAAAACCTCAAATAGGCTGTTTTCTAATCTAAAATTGTCACGGTCGATCGTCGATGCACCTAACCCCTACAGGATTGCCGAACCACAATTCGATCGCCAGCCAAGGTAGTTATGCTTCGATCTTAAGCGAAAGTGTCATATTTTTTCACTCTACAGATGTATCCGAGGAGTTGCACCTGCTGCTTTTGCCAAAAAAAACTGGCAAATGGCTCTGTACCTCAAACCTAGAATTGTTAAGAAATCAGGTATCTTTAAGACTTGTTACTTTACTTCGAGTTGGGAATATCTCAGCGGTAGCCTCTGTGTTTTGCTGGTTGAAGCACTCGCACTCCAACAAAAAAAATGCTTTCTACAGAGCTAAAGATGCTTCCGACATCAACAGAGCCCGTTGGGGGCGAGTTAATTATCGATCGGGACTTGCCTCCGGCGAGGGCAAAAACCGACTTTCGACCTAGTTTTTCAGCTAAAAAACCAAGATTTTCCGAAAAACCCGGTTTAAGAGCGTAAATCCTGACCATTTTAGATTTGAGATTCAATAATTGGGATTGATTTACTGCATAATGGTTTGAATTGCCAGCATACAGTTGCATTTTTTTTGGTAACTGGTATTAATTAGTAATAAAAAATTTTATGTTGTCAAAAAGAATTTTGCCTTGTTTGGATGTCAAAGCCGGCCGCGTAGTCAAAGGTGTCAATTTTGTCAACCTGAAAGATGCTGGCGATCCGGTGGAAATGGCTCAGGTATACAACGATGCGGGTGCTGACGAGTTGGTGTTTCTGGATATTACCGCGACTCACGAAGACCGGAACATTATGATTGATGTTGTATACAAAACTGCCGATCGAGTATTTATCCCTTTGACGGTGGGCGGCGGCATCCAATCCTTGGACACGATTAAAAGTTTGTTGAGGGCAGGCGCTGATAAGGTAAGTATTAATTCGGCGGCAGTGCGCGATCCGAGTTTGATTGACAAAGCGAGCGATCGATTCGGCAATCAGTGCATTGTAGTGGCGATCGACGCCCGCAAACGGCAAGATGCCGATAATCCAGGTTGGGACCTGTACGTGCGCGGGGGGCGAGAAAATACCGGGAAAGATGCGATCGTCTGGGCCCAGGAAGCCGCCAAGCGCGGTGCAGGCGAAATTCTGGTGACTAGCATGGACTCTGACGGCACTCAAGCCGGTTACGACTTGGGATTAACCCGCAGCATCGCCGAAGTTGTAGAAATTCCGGTGATTGCTTCCGGCGGCGCGGGTAACTGTCACCACATCTACGAAGCGGTGACAGAGGGCAAAGCAGAAGCCGCACTCCTGGCTTCCCTCCTACATTACGGGCAACTGAGCGTCGGAGAAATTAAGACTTATCTAGCAAAACATCAAGTTCCCGTGCGGCTGCAGTAACTTAGGAATGAAAATTTAATAACTTAAGCGATTGGCTCGTTACCAGGCTCTGCCTGGTAATGCAGATCCGGAGGCTCTGCCTCTCTTTACCCCTGATCTTCTGGAGAGAGAGAAGTGTGGCAGATGTTTAATTTATTAAATTTTCGTTCCTTAAGGAGTTATATCAATTCCGGTTGCACCGTCAGGTGACTGTTGACTGTTGACTGTTGACTGTTGACTGTTGACTGTTGACTGTTGACTGTTGACTGTTGACTGTTGACTGTTGAGTTAAGAGGGCGGGCACTCTTGGCACCGCCCCTACTGACTGTTGACTGTTAACTGTTGACTAGATTTTATTATTCCGATGCAACGGGAAACGATGTTACGCATGGGACAAAAAACCCGGTTGCTCGATCTCTGTCGAATAGCAGCCACGATTCTCAAAAACACCGGGTTTTTTGCATTAGCCGGGAGAGCCCGCTCAGATGCTGCCACAGATACTCCCATCTCAAATCTCAATCGGACTTCAGCGATGCACCAGACTCATCTATCGGAAGACACACAGCCAAAATATTCCCTGAGAAGGATTTCAAATCTCCGTTTTTTTGGCTAAATATTATATATTACCTCAATTTAAGAAAGAGCCACTGCTCAAGGCTGTTGCTTTTGTCCAACTTGAGCTAAAGATTGTACAGAATTTGAACGAGCTTCAGCCTGTTAACAATCTCAGCGATGAAAATTTGTAAAAATGGAGAAAATTTGTATGTCTTTTATCAGCTTTAATACCCCTGCCAAGCGTTTTGTTCGCAGTTTAATAGCTGTTTGTTTTTGTGCATTGATGTTTGTTTCCAATGCTTTCCCAGCTTTTGCCGTTACCAGCAGCCCGACTAAAGGTGAAGCTCAACTGACGGGGATTGAGAAAGAAGCTCAAAAAGCTGTTTTGAAAGATCCTATGTCTCTCGAAGAAACTCAAGAAAAAGCTAGCGAAGGGATTAATGAAGTTCAGGGAGATGCTGACATGGAGAAGATGAAAAATCCTTCTAACACAAGAGCTACATCTTTTGAGCAACAAGTCAAAAAAGCTGTCAGCAACATTAAAGACTAACTCCACAGTTATCAGCATAAAAAATTAGGGACAAGGCAATGCCGTGTCCCTTGATTTTTGTGTGTTTGCTCTCAATTTATATCGGTTTCCGGTTGCATCAAAATAATAAAATCGAGCCAACAGCCAACAGTCAACAGCCAACAGTCAACAGTTAACGGCAAACAGTCAACAGTCAACAGTCATTAGTCATCAGTCATTAGTCATTAGTAACAATTACCAGTTACCAATGCCCCATCCCTCCGCTTCGCTGGGCCCAATTCCCCATCCCTCCGCTTCGCTCCGCCCAATGCCCAATGCCCAATGCCCAATGCCCAATGCCCAATGCCCAATGCCCGACAGCACCTCATTTTTCTGAGAAATGCTATATCAGATAGAATAAAACAGTGGAAAAGACTTTGCACCTTTCGGCTTGACGAACACTCTTTGCTGCGGCTGTAACAGCAATTGATCAAACCTTTCTCTGGTCAAATTAGCGTTGACTACTTGACCGTCATCTAAGGTTAATTCTACCTGAATTTCCCATCCCAAATGAATCAAGCGACTGATCCTTGCAGGCACTGTGGCACTATTTTCGGTAGTTTCAATTATCACGTCGTGAGGGCGCAAGAAAATCTCCGGGTTGGCTGAGTCAAAGCCGTTTTCTTGAAACATTCTCGAACTGCTGGGCAAGACATTGACGGGGCCGATAAAACTCATGACGAATGCACTAGCAGGATGGTCGTAAATTTCGGCGGGCGTGCCTACTTGTTCGATTTGACCTTTATTCATTACTGTAATGCGATCGGCAACTTCCATCGCTTCTTCTTGGTCGTGCGTCACAAAGACTGTGGTAACGTGCACCTCGTCGTGCAGTCGGCGCAACCAAGCGCGCAAATCTTTGCGGACTTTAGCATCGAGAGCTCCAAAAGGTTCGTCTAACAGCAACACTTTCGGTTCCACAGCCAGAGCTCTGGCTAGGGCCACGCGCTGTCGCTGACCTCCTGAGAGTTGCGACGGGTATCTATCACCCAATCCTGCTAATTGCACTAAATTCAACAATTCTTCTACCCGCGATTTGACTTTGGCGGGTGCAGTTTTCTGAATTTCCATCCCGAAAGCGATGTTTTTTCGCACTGTCATGTGCTTGAACAGCGCGTAATGCTGAAACACAAACCCAATTTTGCGTTCTTGGACGCTGGTATTTGTGGCATCTTGGCCTGTCAGCCAGATTTTGCCGGAGTCGGGCATTTCTAAACCTGCAATCAGCCGCAGCAGGGTAGACTTGCCGGAACCGGACGGGCCTAGCAGTGCGACTAGGGAACCTGATTCAATTTCTAAACTGACTCGATCGAGTGCTTGGAAACTGCCAAACTGTTTACTTACATTTTCTACGACTATACCCATAGGAAGTTCGGCAACGGATGAGTGTAATGGATTTAACGGATGGATGTTGAGCTTCGAGGTTCGAGGAAAGAGCGAAAAATGTTAATCCCCGGTTTGTGGATAGGTTTATGTAAGATTTTATAGCACGATCGCACATCCGTTGCTTAATTTTATGGTTTTGCCTGCCTGTGGAAAGCCCGAAAATTCTCTAAAATACACCTCCATCACAAAACAATATAATTCTTTGCCACCAAAGTTGGCGTTTGGTACTACAATGCAGCAAAAGTTCAAGCGTTTTTGACTTCAACGGCTGAGGGGATAAAGGAAAATGGGAGATGTTGGACGTGTGCCTGTAGGAATTATCGGCGCTTCAGGTTACGGCGGCGTGCAACTTGTGCGACTGCTGGCGGATCACCCAGCGGCGGAAGTAGTGTATTTGGGCGGGGATAGCAGTGCGGGAAAACCTTTTTCCAGCCTTTATCCGCATCTGACTAACTGCATTGACTTGACTGTTGAGGCGATCGACTTAGATCGAATAGCGGAAAAATGTCAAGTTGTGTTTCTGTCGCTGCCCAACGGTTTAGCTTGCCAAATGGCACCGAAGCTGATCGAAAAAGGCTGCAAAGTCTTGGATTTGTCGGCTGATTACAGATTTGAAAATCTAGAAACTTACAAAGCTTGGTACGGTGGCGAGCGATCGGACTCTGCTCTAGCAGCAACCGCTGTTTACGGTTTGCCAGAATTGTACCGCGATCGCATTAAAGACGCTCAATTAGTAGGCTGTGCCGGTTGCTACGTCACCGCTAGTTTATTAGCCCTCGCACCCTTGCTAAAACAAGGTCTGATCGTGCCAGAAACAGCAATTATCGACGCTAAATCAGGAACTTCGGGAGGGGGCCGCAAAGCCGAAGTTAATCTGTTATTAGCAGAAGCTGACAATTCCATAGGCGCTTACGGAGTTGGCCGCCACCGCCACACCCCAGAAATTGAGCAAGTTTGCAGCGATTTAGCCGGAAAAGATATCAAAGTCCAATTTACTCCCCACCTGATGCCGATGGTGCGGGGAATTCTGGCAACTGTTTACGCAAATTTGCGCGATCCGGGATTGGTGCGGGAAGATTTAATCACTATTTTCAGCGCTTTTTACCGCAATTCTCCTTTAGTAAAAGTCTTGCCGGCTGGGGTTTACCCGCAGTCTAAATGGGCTTGCGGCACGAATCTTTGTTACATTGGCGTGGAAGTCGATCCGCGCACTGACAGGGTAATTGTGATGTCGGCGATCGACAATTTAATTAAAGGTCAAGCCGGTCAAGGCATTCAGTGCATGAACTTGATGATGGGCTGGGAAGAAACTTTGGGTTTGCCTCAATTGGCTTTCTATCCTTAATTGGGCATAGGACATTGGGATTAGTGTCAACTCAAGTTTGAAACCATTGATAAATCTCGTTTGTAGCTGAGGCCAGATCCCCCTAAATCCCCCTTAAGAAGGGGGACTTTGAGAATATTTCTTGTCCCCCCCTTCTTAAGGGGGGCTAGGGGGGATCGAGCCTTCGATACCAACAAGAGAAACGATCGGTGAATGCTTCTTGTCCCCCCCTTGTTAAGGGGGGTTAGGGGGGATCTAGACTTTGATACCAACAAGAGAGACGATCGGTTTGAGTTAAGTTGTCACCAAGGGGTAAAGCTTGGGAACGAGAATTACCCATTCCCAAATTTTATTTCGGCCCGTAGCCGATCGCACCAGCATAGATCGCCCGATCGCCCAATTCGTCCTCAATCCGCAACAAACGGTTGTATTTAGCAACCCGTTCGCTGCGGCACAAAGAACCAGTCTTGATTTGACCGGCGCGAGTCGCTACCGCTAAATCAGCAATCGTGGTATCCTCAGTTTCACCAGAACGGTGGCTGATGACCGATCGATAGCTGTTTCGTTTGCCGAGGTCGATCGTATCCAACGTCTCCGTCAAAGAACCAATTTGATTCAGCTTAATCAAAATCGAATTGCTAGCCTTCAAATCAATTCCCTTTTGCAAGCGCGTGCGATTAGTTACAAACAAATCGTCACCCACCAACTGAACTTTACTGCCCATTTTCTGAGTCAGCGCCACCCAACTGTCCCAATCGTCTTCGTGCAAACCATCTTCAATAGAAACGATCGGATATTGACCAGCCAAACCATCCAAATAATCGATTAATTCTGCCGGCGAATGAGCCACACCGTCGTAAGTGTACTGCCCATCTTTGTAAAACTCGCTAGCAGCAACATCCAAAGCCAAAGCAACTTGTTCCCCAGGCTTGTAACCAGCTTTTTCAATTGCCATCATCAACAAATCCAAAGCTTCCTGATTGGAACCCAAATTAGGAGCAAAACCGCCTTCATCGCCAACACCAGTCAGCAAATTTTTGTCTTTCAAAACATTAGCCAGACTAGCAAATATTTCTGCTCCCCAGCGCAAAGCTTCCTTAAAAGAAGGCGCTCCCACAGGTACAATCATAAACTCTTGAATGTCTACATTATTGTCCGCGTGGGAACCGCCGTTGATCACGTTCATCAAAGGTACGGGTAAAACGTTCGCTAAAGTGCCGCCCAAGTAGCGATAAAGGGGGAGTCCTAAAGTCTCGGCGGCAGCCTTTGCTGTGGCTAGGGAGACTCCGAGAATGGCATTGGCTCCGAGGTGGGATTTGTTGGGGGAACCGTCCAAGTCAATCATGGTTTGGTCTACCAGTGCTTGGTCGATCGCATCCAAATTAGCCAAAGCAGGGGCAATTTTGTGCTCGACGTTAGCAACAGCCTTCAAGACTCCTTTACCGCCGTAACGGTTTTTGTCGCCGTCTCGCAATTCGTGGGCTTCAAAGGAGCCTGTAGACGCGCCGCTGGGGACTTGGGCCAGGCCTACAACACCGTTAGCTAGATAAACTTCAGCTTCAATGGTGGGGCGGCCGCGGGAGTCGAGAATTTCTCTGGCTTGGATAGATTCGATCGCAGTGTCTTGCATATTAACGATTCCTGACTTAACTCAATGGTTGATGACAATTACCCGTCAGCAGGCTTTCGGTAACTGACTGCTGACGGGTAATAGAGTACGCGATCCCCACAATTATTAGCGCTCATTTCAAACTTTTTGCGGATTTGGGCGATCGCTCTTGTGTCAACAAGCCCTGCTTGTTGCACAAATATTTTAAACAATTTTAACAGTAATTTGATTTTTTTAACAGTAGATTTACGCAGATTTGTTAATTAAAACCTTTGTTAAAATCAGAATGTCAACAAACTCAATCAAACAGGAAAAACCTAAAATGTTAGAAACAAATCTCGGAGAAATTAGAGCATTAGCTGAAAACGCCGACCCCATAATTCCCGATCCCCCAAACATCAGATTGCTGACAGGGCCTTTGCCAAATTCAGGTAGCGATCCCACTTTTTTTGACCTTACTCCCAATGACGATATCGTTCAATTAGCCAACGGCATTCTCCGCAACACTCCCGGAGGTTTGCGGGCCTTAGCCGGCGACGATTTTGTCCGAGGTTCCGGTGGCCCGGAACTGATGAACGGGAACAGCGGCATGGATACTTTAATCGGAGGTTGTGGGAACGATACTATTCGCGGCGGTCAAGATTTGGACATCCTGTACGGAGAATGCGCTAACGATGTTCTGAGTGGAAATTTAGGCGATGACTACGCTTACGGAGGTACGGGAAATGATTTTGTTCGAGGCGGTAAAGGCAGCGATAATTTAGTAGGTGAAACTGGCAATGATACTCTGATTGGTGATGCTGGAATCGATCGACTTTGGGGAGGAGAAGGTGCAGATTTATTTGTCCTCAGAAGAGAAGCTGAAGCAAATTCGGGAGAAATTGGTTCAGATCAACCGCGTCCTGCTGGCAATTTTCTGGGTCAAGTAGATGAAGTGCCTGCAGATTTTATTCTCGACTACAATCCGACTCAAGGTGATGTAATTGGATTGGCGGGAGGATTGACGCGAAATGACATTGTTTTGAGCGAAAGGTTTTTAACAATTGGTGATGCCAGAGATTACGACAGCAGCGGCCCTTTTCCTCCGGGACAGCCCCGAACTGCTGATTTTAGGGTGTTAAATACTAAGGCGACGGTGATTCGAGAAGCTAGTACCGGCAATATCTTGGGTTTGGTGAAAGATGTGTCGCCGAGTCAAATTCAGTTTAGCTCTGTATCCGACGGGGCGATCGCCCTAGGATAGGATTTGTGAAAAAACCCGGTTTCTTTGGTTTTGATGCGTAGCCCAGAAACCGGGTTTTTACCAGAACAATTCGTTACAATGCAGAAACCCCAAAAAACCCGGTTTCTTATACCAATTTCAAAAAATAATGCAACAGTATTCTTGTCCCCCCCCGCGAGCTCGGGGGGGCTAGGGGGGGTCAAAGAGTAGGGAGCATCTCACTTTTGCAGCCAAGCTATAAATTGAAGGCAGGAGACAGGAGACAGGAGACAGGAGGAAAGAGGAAGAAAGAAGGAGTCAAAAGAAGTGTTTTTACAAATATGAGATGCTCCCAAAGAGTATTGCATGATTTTAGAGAAATGGTATTAGATTCGCGCGGGTGGACAGAAACGGGTTTTTATGAGAAAACTTCGTTACAGGTGTAGAAACCTCAAAAAAAATCGGTTTCATGAATTAGATTCGTAGACCAATTTTCTGATAAATCCAGCCAACATTAAAATTGCCAAAAATCCGCCACATCATATCCCATTTCGCCCAGCATTTGCCGCAGCAGAGGCAAACTCAACCCGATCACATTCGTGTGACAGCCCTCGATTTTTTCCACAAAAAATCCGCCTTTACCTTCCAGCGCAAAACAGCCAGCACAGGCGAGGGGTTCTCCGGTAGCGACGTAGGCCGCAATCTGGCGCGAGGTAGCTTCGGCAAAATGAACTTTTGTAACTTGACAGCGAACGATCGATCGATCGATTGCGCGATCGAAACTATCGAATCTAGTATCAATTAAAGCATGGCCCGTATAAAGTTCGCCAACTTTCCCCCGCATTTTCTGCCAGCGCAAAATTGCTTCTTCAGCATCCTTCGGCTTGCCGTGAATTTCGCCATCAATGACCAAAATTGAATCGCATCCCAACACCAAACACGATTTGGGATTGGGAATTTGCGGGTGAGAATTAGCCAGCAAAAACTCAGCTACAGCCTCAGCTTTTCCCTCTGCTAAAACTTGGACTAATTGAGTAGCGTCCCTCATTTGTATCTGCCCTTCATCAAAGTCGCTGGGGCAAATCACAGCTTGAATCCCAGCACTGTTTAGCAGGCTGCGGCGCGCCGGCGAAGCTGAAGCCAATACAAAAGTTGGAATTTTCATAATTTAAGAAGTCATTAGTCATTAGTCATTAGTCATTAGTCATTAGTCATTAGGGGCGGTGGATGGTGCGCGCGTGCCCTCCTGCCGTCATCAGTTATCAGTCATCAGTCATTAGTCATTAGTTGGCTTTAATAACATTGCACAATCCACAATGCTTTCGACCCAATTCCCCATAACTAATAACTAATAACCAATAACTTTTTAACCTAATAAACAGAGAAAGATTTAACGACTTTTTCAAAAGCTTCTTTTACCTTCGGCCAGCGTTCTTCGGTAGTGGAAACGTTAAGGGTAAAAAGTTTGCCGCGGCTGACGGCTACGCTGGCTAAGTTGTGCCGTTCTTGGTTTGGGAGTTTGACGGCGTATTCTAAAATGTAATAGCTTTTCGATCGCGATTCGCGAGCTTCTGCGCTGATTAATTCAGCTTCCCGGCCGGAATCCGTCGAGACGAGGGAATTTTTGCTGAGCTTGTATCCCAAATCCGTCGGCGTTCCCAAATCCGCCAAAGTTTTGTCGCCATCCACTGGACTGATTACCACGCTGACATTCTCGGTTTGCTCGATTAAATCGCGGAACACCACGTCGGGCCCATTAGAAACTGCGATCGGCAGCCAGCCGTTAGGATAGAGAAATTGATAGCCGTCGCCGGTATCAACGTAGCTTTTGAGTCCGGTCACTTTAGACACGCAACCGGTCAAAGTGAGGCTGAGAACCACCAGAAGTATTGCCGCAATTCGTTTGAGCATTATTTTTACAGGTAGGGTGACACTAAAATATTTAATTTTAATTATCTCACCAAACCTTCCCCCTAAAAATAGTTAAGCTATGGATCGCCGTTTGTGCATTGCTGGCGAGCCATAGCCGTACAATTTAATTTTTATCAAAATAATTACAGGTGAGTTAGCCAGCTAATCAGTCCGTGCTTGGTCGAAACCTCTAAAGCCAACAGAGAAACAAAGCCAATCATCGCCAGGCGGCCGTTTAAGCGTTCTGCGTAGGGTGTAAAGCCAGTGCGGGGTTCGTCATCTATGTATACTGTCGGCTCGATCGCAAAATTGTTCATTTTGCCTTGGTCGTCCAGCATTAAGCCTCTGTTAGTCATGTCTGTCTCCTAAATCGTTTTTTGTGTACTGTAACTAAATGTAACAGACTTATGAAGAAATGTAAAGGATTGCGTAAATTTTTTTTCAAATACCGTATTTTGACCTGAGTTTCAACCAAAAATCCAACAGCACACAAGCTCTCAACCCTTATATAATCAATTATTCGCAATTTTCAAATCTAAAATCCTCTGAGAGTAGACTCTGAACCCCAGAGGGGGGAGGATAGAGTTGAGACGTGCAGAAGTCGATGGTGTGTGGCAAATCCGGTCTGGGTTTGACGAAAATTGTGGAACGGAGGAAAAGTTTATGCGGGCCAGTCTGGAAATGCGGTGGTTTTATAGCGGTGCGTTGCCAAAATCGATCGGGCAATGGTTTGGAAGCGAGAGTCTCGGAGGGTATCTGTCGCCTCCAGAAGAACGCGAAGACATATATTTGTTAGTACCGGGCTGCGACTACTTGGGAGTCAAGCTGCGCGGGAAAGCCCTAGAAGTAAAGTGGCGCCAGGGAGAGTTAGGGGCGATGCAGTTCGGCAACCGCTGGGAAGGCAAGGCCGAGAAGTGGCTCAAGTGGGTTTGTGCTGACACGATGGCACCGGTACCGGCGGAAATTCTGGCGACAGGAAAGTGGATGGGAGTCAAGAAAAAGCGAGCACTGCGTCTTTACCAAGTTTCAGCCCCCGGTTCCTTAATGTCTGTGCCAGTAGAAGCCCCGGTTCCCCAAGGTTGCAGCGTCGAAGTTACTCAGTTGAACATTAACGGCAATCCGTGCTGGACTTTGGGATTTGAAGCATTTGGCAGCGAAAGTTGTTTGATAGAAAACCTGGAAACAGTAGCTAATTGGACTAGCAAAAGCTATCAGGCGCAAAAGTTAAAAGCTGAGGATTCTTGCGGTTATCCGCGTTGGCTGGCAGGCAAGTAAGATCGAATCTCTCAGCATCGGAATTATTCATATATCTCTTCTCTGGAATCTGCGCGAATCAGCGTCAATCCATTCTCATCTGCGGTGATAAATGCTCTTTTTTTCACCGCAGATACAGGCAGATAGACACAGATTAACGCAGATGAATGATCTCGATTTTGGTTGCAGCCTCAGTGATTGTTGACTGTTGACTGTTGACTGGATTGTACAATTCCTATGCTACCGGATTCGATCTAAGAAAAGAGAGGGGGGAATCTCCCAGAGAGGGAACTGTTTTGAATTTTGAACTAAAGCGCGGCACGTTCAGAAAAAGACTTCTCCAGAAAAATTTCCAATTCTCTCCCTCTCTCATTCTCCTACTCAGAAATTCTCCCCACTCGACCAGCACTTCTGAGAATTTGACAAGCCAAAATTGCCGCACCAAACCCGTTATCAATATTAACCACACCCACACCGGCCGCACAAGAATTGAGCATAGTTAAAAGAGGAGCAATCCCGCCAAAACTCGCGCCGTAACCCACACTTGTCGGCACCGCAATCACCGGACAATCAGCCAAACCCGCAACCACACTCGGCAAAGCACCTTCCATACCAGCAACCGCAATCAACACATCAGCATCATCAATTACGTGCCGATTATTCAACAAGCGGTGAATTCCAGCAACTCCCACGTCCCACAAACGCCGCACCTCAAAACCGCAAAGTTCCGCCGTCACAGCCGCCTCTTCCGCCACAGGCAAATCCGCCGTTCCCGCACTGATAATAGTCACAGTACCCGGATGCTGGGGAGTTGGGGAATTAGCAGGAATTGCACAAATTCGAGCCTTTTGGTAGTAGCACAAATCGGGTATTTTTTGTTGCAATTGCTCGAAAACTTTTGGTTCAATTCGAGTCGCCATCACCACAGGATTTCGCTCGCGCATCGCCTCGACAATCTCAACAATTTGGTCTGGTGTTTTCCCTAGGCCCAAGATGACTTCAGGAAAACCAGTTCTTAAGGTGCGGTGATGGTCAATTTTGGCAAAATCGCCTACTTGTTCAAAGTCAAAATGCTTTAATTTATCCAAAGCTGCGGTGGGACTTACATCGCCCGCCGCCACAGATTCGAGTAACTTTTGTAAAATTTCAGGCTGCATAAATATTAGTCAGTTGTTAGTTGTCAGTTGTTAGTTGTTAGTTGTCAGTTGTTAGTTGTCAGTTGTTAGTTGGTAGGGGCGGTGCCCCCGTGCCCGCCCTCTTAGTTGTTAGTTGTTAGTTGTCAGTTGTTAGTTGTCAGTTGTCATTTGTTAGTAACCAATAACAAATAACCAATAACAAATAACCAATAACAAATAACCAATAACAACTAACCAATAACAACTAACCAATAACAACTAACTATTCTGTCATTTTCAGCTCGTACAAATTCCAGAAAGCACCGCCGATCGCACTATAGCGAATTCCCGAAATGCGATCGCGCACCGCCTGAAAAGTTAGCGGATTCACCATATAAACAAAAGGCACTTGTTCCGCTATAATCTGCTGCGCCTCCCCGTAAAGCTGCTTGCGCTTCGCCTCATCAAGCTCTTGGGAAGCCTTCACGTAAAGGTCATCGATTTTCTGCTCCCAGTCGTAGACTTCCCAACCTTTAATCGGCGGTTCTCCGGCTTGCGGGCCCTGGTTGAAACTGTGCAGTGTCCCGTTAACAGACCAAATATTGTAGCCGCTGTGCGGTTCAGTGCCTCCGGTAAAACCGCCGAGGTAAGTATCCCAATTCCGCGTCAGGCGCAGCTTTTCAACATAAGTGTTAAAACTCAGGAACTGCGTGTCAATTTGCATTCCCAGTTTGCCCAAATCTTGTTTAATTTGCGTTGCCATTTGTTCCCGCACTTTTTTACCCGCAGCCATCAATAAAGTAAATCGGACTTTGTTGCCCCCAGCATCCAACAATTCCCCGTTACTATTATACTTGAAACCGGCACTCAACAGTAACTCTTTTGATTTTTGCGGGTTGTAACTGTAGGTTTTCAATCCCTGTTCTGGAGATAAGTAAAACGGACTTTGGGCCGGAATTGGAGAATGCAGCGGCTCGCCGAGTCCGCGATAGATATTGTTAGTCATGGCGGATCGGTTGATGCCGTAGGCTACGGCCTGCCGAAATTCCTGATTGGTAAACCAGCGAGACTTAACCGGGTCTACAAACGGCTTGTTTTGAGCGTTGCGCCCCCTATTCAGATTGAAGCACATAAACACACTGCCAGTATCCGGGCCGCCGTTGAAGACCGTATATTTGCCGCGTTTTTCCTCCCGTTTCAGCAGCGGAAACACCTCTGGCTGCACGTCCAAGGTATCCAAATCGCCCGATCGAAAATTCAGCAGTTGATTGTCAGTATTTTCGATAATTTGCCAAACAATTTGCTGGATGTAAGGCTGAGCATTTCCCTCAGCATCTTTGCGCCAAAAATACGGATTTCGTTCCAAAACCACGCGCTGATTGGGAGTATAGCTGAGCATTCGGTATTGGCCGTTACCGACAATTTTTTTCGGATCGGTATTTGTACCCCAAGTAGTCAGGAACTGGGGGTTGCCGTCGGCATCGGTATTGCTGACAGATTCCTGTAAAATGTGAGCTGGTAAAATTGGGATTCCTCCAGCATATCGAATAAAAGGAGCAAAAGGTTCTGCAACGGAAAATTCTACGCGGCGGCTGTCAAGTTTTTTGACTTTTGGGAATTCCCGACTCGTGCCAACTCTCAGAGTATCTTTCAAGCCGCTAGGGATTTTGTCATTGAAATAAATCTTTTCATAGCTGAAGATAATGTCATCAGTTGTCATCGGTTCGCCATCGGACCATTTCAATCCTTCTCGCAGGGTGAAGACAATCTTTTTGCCATTTTTGGAAACTTTCCAGGACTCAGCTAAACCGGGTTCTAGCTTGGATGTCAAGCCGTTTTCGTTAATCAATCCTTCGTACATATAGCCAAAAACGCTATATGCAGATTGATTTAGCGGGTAGTTGAAGGTGGCGGGGCCGCTGGGGGTGGGAACGATGAGTCTGTTGGTTAATTGCGATCGGGCGGGACGACAAGCAGACAGACTGACAGTGGCAATTAGAGCTAGCAAAACAGCCAACCAGCGGCGCTTTGAATGTAAAATAGAGAAATTTTTCATAATAATTTACTGTACCATCTACGTGCGATTATGACTGAGATTGTAGCCAACCTAGAAAATCTTTAGTGACCGAGAAATACTTGGTTATTCCTGCTTCTCGCAAAGCATCTTGAACTTCCGGTACACTAAATTCTTTTGTATTATTGCTCAAAAATACCTTGACTTCATGAGCGTGTAAGTGTGCGTGATTCAAGATGCAGTGGAGAATCAAATTATCTGTCGGATCTTCTTCAATGAAAACGGTATTCAAGCTTTTTTGCAGTGTATCTGCTGTTAGTTCAATCATCTCCACATTGTCAGCTAATAATTCAAGAGCATCAAAAAGACGTACTTTAATATTATTGAGCAATCCTTCATTTTCATTCAAAGACTCTTCTACATGGAATAAAAGAGACTTAGCATAAGGCGAAGTAAGATCGCGCTTGAGCTGGCTAATTTGTTTTTTCTGTTCATCTGCAAAACGGTTGCGGCGCTTGCTCTCGTCTTCTAAAGCCGAGAGAGCTTCCATGCAGCAAATAGCAGGTATGGCAATGCGAACTGATGTTGGTATACTCAGTAACAAGTTATTGGCATCAGGATCGCGTCCTGTAGCAATACTCATCAAAAAGTTAGTTTCTATATATAAAATCGCCACCAATTTTTACCTCTGACTTTGTTGTTCCACCTGCTAGCAACGGCAGCAAACCGATTGCGGCTATGTGTTCCGATGCTGGTGGAATCTCCGACTTCCAATTATAAGCTAAGTCACGCAACCATGCTTCAATCAGCCTAGTTAGGTATGGTACAAATATCCGCTGATCGCCTAATTTTGAGTCATAATAGTGAAGGATGTCAGGCGTTTTTAACGATAAAACAGCTTCAGATAAAACAGTGCCATCCCATTTAAAAACGATTATATCTTCGAGAGTGACAATCATAGCATAAGGAATTACCACATTTTTTTCGGAGAGCTTTGAGAGGAAATGTTTTATTTGTTTGAGCGCGCTATCGATAATCCTCTGTGTGGCTGCCTTTTCTTTAGCTTGATTAATTTTGACCTCGATTAGCACGACTATGCGATCGTCTTTATCGAGAGCGATGATGTCAACGTCGATCGGTGTTGTAATTTCCAAGTTTTCGGCGAGCATAGATTTGACTCCTAAATGGGTTGAAAATCCTTAGAATCTGACAACTATTTTAGCATCAACAAAACTACAGCGTAGGCTGCGATTCCTTCTTCTCTCCCGACAGGGCCTAACTTTTCGTTGGTAGTTGCTTTGATGCCGATTTGGTCTGGTTTTAGTTGTAGAACACCAGAAAGCCGATCGCGCATTTGCTCAATATGCGGTTTCAGCTTGGGACGTTCGGCCACCACCACCGAGTCAATATTGCCAATTTCCCAGCCTTTATCTAATATTAACTGATTGACTTGTTCTAGCAACACTAGACTGTCTGCACCTTTCCATTTTGGGTCAGTTGGCGGGAAATACAGGCCGATATCTCCCAAGCTGAGAGCTCCCAGCATCGCGTCCATAATCGCGTGGGTAAGCACGTCTGCGTCGCTGTGTCCTAATAAGCCTAATTCGTGGGGAATGTGTACGCCGCCGAGGATTAGGGGGCGTTCTGGAACTAAGCAGTGAATGTCGTAGCCGTTACCGATGCGGATGTTCATGTAAAAAAAGTAGATGTTTGCCAAATGCAGACAGCAGACAATTATTTCACAGTCTGTGTCGAGATTAGTCAGTTTTTTGAGCGATCGACATTTTTTACTTTTCGGTAGATATTGGAGGAATGCGATCGGCTGTTAAAATTACAACTTTCCCATCTTGCCAAATCGCAATAGATTCGCCTAATTTGCGGTGTTTTTCAATAGCAGCAGCAATGGCAGCTTTCACTCCCGCATCAATTTTCTTTTGCAAAGCAATCATTTCTTGTTCGTTCATCCGAATTACTCACTAATTTGATTCCAAATTATACTGTTATGAATGATGGGCTGCTGTTGATAAATTATCTTTTGAGCGACTAAAATTGGATGATTTTCTGAGCTGTCGTAGACTATCCAGCCATCACACAATGGTAAGTACAAAGATAGCAGATTTTTTCTTCCTCTGTCATAGCGGCGGCGGATGACATCTTCTGGGATAGAATGACCGCCGCTAGCTACCCGTCGGGCTACTCTTGCTACGGCTAGTTCGGGCGACCGCAACCAAAAGTAAATTAAGTTAATGGTATAATCTTTGGTTTTACAACTTCTCAAGAAAGCTGCCAAGCTGCGGGCTGCCAGAGTAGTTTCAAAAGCAAAATCTGTTCCCGAATTAGATAGGATTTGCAGTCTTTCTAGCATAATGCGTCCGGCGGCAATGGCTACGGACTGTTGATTGAAAGGTGAAAGTGCAGCCGCGATAGCGTCAGCATTGACATATTCTAAACAGTCCAGAAAGTTGGGCAATAAACTCATTGATGCAGTGGTTTTGCCGGAACCGTTAGCGCCGCCAATGATGTAAAGATTCGGCATAAATTTACAAGTTAAATTTGTACTGAGGAGCGAAAACTTAACTTAAGCACCTCCTACAGTCGTCTATCCTGTCAGTTGTCAGATTAAAAGAGGCAGAGCCTCCGGATCTGCATTACCAGGCAGAGCCTGGTAACGAGCAACTTAAATCGACCTCATTAAACGTAAATTCTCGATCGCTCAAAAGCTGGCAGTATACCTCTTCTTCCTGATGACCGACGACCAATGACCAATGACTTCTTCCATCTACTTCAGTTAATTAATCCTCCAACAAATCCGGCCGCCTTTGGCGAGTTCTTTCAATTTGCTGTTCCTTGCGCCAGCGAGCAATTTCTGCGTGATTACCAGATAGCAACACGTCGGGCACCTTCAATCCCCGGAAATCGGCCGGTCGAGTGTACTGCGGATAATCCAAAAGTCCGTCTTCAAAACTCTCAAACTTCAGCGAATCTTCCTTCGCCACAGTTCCCCGCAACAATCGCAAAACCCCATTTATCAAAGCCAAAGCCGGAATTTCGCCCCCGGTGAGCACAAAATCGCCTAGAGACACTTCGCGAGTTACCAAATTCAGGACTCGATCGTCCACACCCTCATAGTGCCCGCAAATCAACACCAACTGATCGCGATCGGCAGCGAACTCCCGAAACATCGGCTGCTGCATCGGTTCGCCCTGCGGAGTCAGCAAAATCACCTCGCGCCTCGGTAACACAGGTAGCGACTCCACCGCCGCAAAAATCGGTTCCGGCTTCATCAGCATCCCGACTCCGCCCCCGTAGGGCTCGTCATCGACTCGCTGGTGCTTGTCTGTGGTAAAATCGCGGGGATTGACAAAATTCACCTCAGCAATCTTTTTAGCTAAGGCTTTGCCCATCAGTCCCGATGCTAGGGGAGCGAGAAAAAATTCTGGAAATAGAGTAACAACGTCAAATCGCAAAATAATTGGAATTTATTGATACATCTCCTCTAGTTTGACCCTTAGAGGGATATCCGTTTTCAGTAATTGCATTATTATTTAAAATTTCTTATAATTTGTGAGAATTTTTGCAATTTAAATCCTCTTCCTTTGTCTGGTGTCCGGTTTTGTTGTACAAAAATAATCAGTTCTCAGGACAGCGGATCGAGTAAACTCGCCCCCAAACTGCCCGCGCGCGAGGCGATTCTGGCTCGGGATAGTTGCGCCGCCCGCACCTCACTGCTACAAAAAAATATTTACTCTTAAAAAGCCCCATTCTACGCACAAGCACAGCAAAATTGAATTTCACATCCACCAGAGGAAGACACACCATGCAGCAGTTGACATCTCCAGCCCTCGAACAAAATCTTTCCCAGCGCATCAAAACCTCGATTATGGTGATCGGAGGAGCCGAAGACAAAGTTCACGGGCGAGAGATTCTGAATACCTTTTTTTGCCGTGCTGGGGGGACAAACGCTCGGCTGGCGATCGTCCCCTGCGCTTCGCGAGACCCCGAAGGAACGAGCAACCGCTACCGCACTATATTTGACGAAATGGGCGTTAGCGCTGTCAAGGTAGTGGACATCCGCGAACGCCAACAAGCAGAAAATCCCGTCTGGAAAGATTATTTAGAAGACTGTACTGGCGTATTCATCACAGGTGGCGACCAACTGCGGCTGTGCGGGCTGCTGGCAGACACCCCGCTGATGGAGAAAATTCGCAAAGAAGCTCAAGAAGGCAAGATTACCCTCGCCGGCACCAGCGCGGGTGCTGCGGTGATGGGATATCACATGATTGCAGGTGGGGGAAGCGGCGCGTCGCCGAACCGTTCTTTAGTAGATATGGCAAACGGACTTAACATTATTCCAGAGATTATCGTCGATCAGCATTTTCACAACCGAAACCGCATGGCTCGCTTGCTGTCTGCTGTGGCTTGCTATCCCGATCGCCTCGCTATTGGTATTGACGAAGACACCTGCGCCTTGTTTGAGGGAGACGATACTCTGAAGGTTCTCGGTAAAGGCACTGTGACTATTGTTGATTCTAGGGAAAACTTTTATACCAACGAGTCTCAAGTAGGAGCGACAGAACCCTTAAGTCTGTTCAATATGCGCTTGCACGTTCTGTGTCACGGAGATTGCTACAATATGCCCCTAGGCAAACCGATGGCATCGGCAGCTTGTTCGGAGTCGGGCTGGCCTTCGGAATGCCGCACAGCTAACTAAACTAATGCAGAATATTAGAGTCATTGATTCGGGAAAAATTAGGCGACATTCCGGTCAAATAATGGATGCAGCAATACAATAGATTAGCCGTGCAGCCACGGGCTGACCCCAGAAGGCAGAATCAACAAAATAATTCTACCTTCTGCGTTCTAGTTTCTGCCGAACCTTGACTTTTACTTGTTTTGAGCCGATCGCTCTGCCATGAATTTTCAACGCTGACGGCCCAAAAACGGATATCGCGCCCGCGACGCTATGAGTGTTGAGAACCCCAGATTTTAGAATTTTGTTGGATATCCCAGACGATCGATCTGTCTGTAGAATAAACCTAAAATCTAAAATCTAAAATCTAAAATCTAAGATTGATGTTCCCGCTAATAACTGGAAATTCAGTGCCAAACTGTTCGCTGCGAACAGTCGATCGTCCAATCAAGCTCCAAATTGAATAAATGCTCCAATTACCTATAAGATTGCGCGCCCCATACCTCTCTAACAGTCATGAAAATACTTAAAATCCAGACCTTACGCGGCCCCAACTACTGGAGCATCCGACGCCACAAACTCGTACTCATGCGTCTGGATTTAGAGGAGTTGGCAGATAAAACCACATCTGAAATTCCAGGCTTCTACGAAGGCTTGACCGCAGCACTTCCGAGTTTGGACGACCATTACTGTTCTCCCGGCCATCGGGGAGGCTTCCTGCAACGGGTCAGAGAAGGCACAATGATGGGACACGTAATCGAACACGTAGCCCTAGAACTTCAGGAAATGGCAGGAATGCCCGCCGGATTCGGTCGCACCCGCGAGACTGCCACACCAGGGATTTACCAAGTAGTCATCGAGTATCAAAACGAACAAGCAGGTCGCTATGCAGCCAGGGCGGGGGTGCGGATGTGCCAGAGCATTGCCGATACAGGCTCTTATTCTGCGGCGGAATTAGCGCAAGATTTGAGAGACCTCAGAGAGTTTGCTTTGTCTGCAGCCCTCGGCCCGAGTACCGAAACCCTGATCAAGGAAGCAGAAGCGCGCGGGATTCCGTGGCTGCCCTTGGGCGCCCGGTTTATGATTCAACTCGGCTACGGAGTTCATCAAAAGCGGATTCAGGCAACTCTGAGCAACCGCACGGGAGTTTTGGGGGTAGAACTGGCCTGCGACAAGGAAGGTACCAAAAATATTCTGGGGGCGGCGGGCGTGCCGGTGCCGAGAGGGACGGTGATTCATTATTTGGACGAACTGCAGGGGGCGATCGAAGATGTGGGCGGTTTTCCGATCGTCCTTAAACCCCTAGACGGCAACCACGGCCGCGGAATTACGATCGACATCAACTCCTGGGAAGTAGCAGAAGAAGCCTACGACTTAGCCAGCGCCGCCTCAAAAACAAAAAGCATCATTGTCGAGCGCTACTACACCGGCCGCGACCACAGAGTGTTAGTAGTCAACGGACAAGTCGTAGCAGTCGCAGAACGAGTCCCCGCTAACGTTGTGGGTAACGGCAGGGATACAGTAGAACAGCTCGTTGCAGAAGTAAACCGCGACCCGCAGCGGGGAGACGGACACGACAACGTACTCACCCGGATCACGATCGACAAATTGACCCTCGATTTGCTGCAAAAACAAGGCTACGCGATGGACTCGGTAGTGCCGGCCGGCGAAAGAGTATTTTTGCGCGCCACAGCAAATTTGAGCACCGGTGGCATTGCAGTCGATCGCACCGACGAAATCCACCCAGAAAACGTCTGGCTGTTTTCCAGAGTCGCCAAAATCATCGGTTTGGACATCGCGGGTATTGACGTAGTAACAGACGATATTTCTGTGCCCCTGCGCGATACGAACGGCGTCATCGTCGAAGTCAACGCAGCACCGGGTTTCAGAATGCACGTCGCCCCGAGTCAGGGTTTGCCCCGCAACGTTGCCGGCGCAGTCTTCGATATGCTTTTCCCCTCGCCTCAACACAGCCGGGTGCCGATTTTAGCCGTGACTGGAACCAACGGCAAAACTACAACAACTCGCCTGCTGGCCCACATCGTCAAGCAGACAGGTCAAATTACCGGCTACACGACTACCGACGGCACTTACATCGGCGATTATTTGGTGGAAAGCGGAGATAATACCGGGCCGCAAAGCGCTCAGTTGATTTTGTCCGATCCGACGGTGGAAGTGGCGGTGCTGGAAACGGCTAGAGGCGGAATTTTGCGATCGGGCTTGGGCTTCAATCAGTGCGATGTCGGCGTCGTCTTGAACGTCGCAGCCGATCATTTGGGAATCGGCGACATCGACACCGTGGAACAGCTAGCCAAACTCAAGAGCGTCCTCGTCGAGTCGGTAATGCCCAAAGGCTACGCAGTGTTAAATGCAGACGACCCGTTGGTATCACAAATGGCGCAGCGTGTCAAGGCTCAAATTGCATATTTTTCGATGAACCCGGACAACGAACTGGTTGCCAAACATACCGCTGCGGGCGGGCTGGCGGCAATTTACGAAAATGGCTACTTGTCGATTTTGAAAGGCGATTGGACGCTGAGAATCGAGCAGGCCGTGAACGTGCCGCTGACGATGGGCGGGCGCGCGCCGTTTATGATTGCCAATGCTTTAGCAGCTTGTTTGGCGGCTTTTGCTCAAGGATTGAAAATAGAAGATATTCGGGCAGCTTTGTCAAGCTTTCAGGCATCGGTAGGCCAAACTCCCGGAAGGATGAATTTGTTTAATTTGGGCAGCTATCACGCTTTGCTGGACTACGCCCACAACCCGCACAGCTACCAAGCTTTGGGCTGTTTCGTGCAGAATTGGCCGGGAATGCGGATCGGGGTAGTTGGCGCGCCGGGAGACAGGCGAGATGAAGATTTTGTGACGCTGGGCCAACTTTCGGCCGAAATGTTCGATCGCATTATTGTCAAAGAAGATATTGACAGGCGCGGGCGAGAACCGGGTGTGGTGGCCAAGTTAATTTGCCAAGGAATTGCAGACGGGATTTCTGCCCGCGCGGGCGATCGGTCTAAAGTTCAATACGAGTTGATTCTCGACGAAACAACGGCTGTTAACAAAGCCCTAGACGAAGCGCCCGCTGGCAGTTTGGTGGTGATTTTACCCGAAGGTGTCACGAAAGCTTTGGGTTTAATTGAAGCCCGGAAACCGATTCAGGAATCTGTGGTAAATGCTGCTAT
>NZ_JBARVX010000660.1:0-10647 GCF_049646505.1 Microcoleus sp. | reverse complement strand
GAGGGGGAATGTGCGATCGGTTTGGTTGTCTTGGGGGATATCTGCGATCGCCGCGGCAAAGCCGTTCCCGTTCCGAGGGGTTCCCGAAGGGTAGGGTGAAAAGAGAAATCAGAAGATGTACGCCCTTCCTTTGCATTCTTAGCCTCTTCGCGGTTTAATCGTTCCGATGCTACCGGATTTGATATAATATTATGTGCGGCTAAATAAATATAATTCTTGTCAGGGCGGGTTCACCAGTATTTTCAACTTCAGAACCAACAATTGCATCAACCCGCACCCGCCCGCACTTACTAATAGCCAATTCCCAGTTACCAATTTCCAAATAATCAACAGGTTGTGGAAATGGATTTGCTATTATCCCAAAATTCCCCGCCCGTTTTTGGAAAATTCATCAACAGTTTGCTGCGATAATTCGTGAAGTGTCATTGCTTGCAATACATCAAAAGGCAATGTCAAATGATGCGCGCCGGCTAATAAAGTCTTTACTGCTTCTTCCGGCGATTTAATGCTAGCTGCTAAAATCTCTGTATTTGTTCTCTCTAAAACATTAGCCATATCCCGCACTAGGGCAAAACCGTCTCCTAGCAGTCTGGTAGCGCGATTCACGTAGGCGATCGCATATTTTGCGCCGGCCCCGGCCGAAACAACGGCCTGGGCGGCACTGTAAATAGCTGTCACCGCACAAGGAATTTCCCCCGACAAATGCGCGACTGTTTGAAAACCGGCCGCCGTTGCTGGAACTTTCAAAACTGTTTGCTGTCCAATTAATTCAAAAGCCGCTTTTCCTTCTGCTACCATGCCATCAACATCAGATGCCATTAGCTGATAGTACACTTCCCCTGCTGTCAGTTGTGCCAGTTGTTTGAGCGTCTCCTCAGAAGAGAACTCGCTTTTGGCCAAAAGTGTGGGATTAGTAGTAATTCCCGCAATCCATCCGAACTCGATCGCCCGTGCGGCAGTTGCTATAATTGCAGTATCAACATAAATTGCCATCGGCTCTACACCTTTAGTTTCTTAATAATTTCCAGACGTTTGGTTTTAGCTTGAGATAAATCAGAACAAAATTCATTCTTCAGCTTTAACAATATCAGAATCTCGGAAATCTGACTCTTAAGTAAATATAACAATTCAGTGACGTGCATCACAGACAATAGTGTGCGATCTGAGAATGCGTAATACCGTGTCTGCAGTCGCAGCTACAATTAAATTGGTTGGTAGTGAGGACTTTAGTCCTCAGAAAAGTCAGAGGACTAAAGTCCTCACTACAAGCGCGCTGCGGGACACCCCACAAGATTTAGATTGTTTTTTGACATTCAGTTTAAATGTGGGAACAGCTTGCTCCTCAGAAAAGTCAGAGGACTAAAGTCCTCACTACAAACGCGCTGCGGGTTATTTTCCCGGACACAATACGAGCTGGAAATTCAACAAGATTTATGTCGTATAACCGGGTTTTTGAAGCCAATTACATCAATGCTGGTGAAGATAGCCGACCGCTCTGTTCAAAAATTATAAATTGCTCGGCATTTGTATTTTTTTTAGCGTACCTAAAACAGCCAGTTTCCGGATAGATATAAATTGCATTTGTAGTAATGGTTATGTATGCAATCACTCAAGGAGGTGACTCAGATAATGACCGAAAAAGAAAATCAGCAACGACAAGTCAGCCTTGAGACATCTGCCGCACAAGCTCAGTTTGAAGAACCAGCAGCAACCGCTGAAGAATTGCCGGTCGATGTTAAGCCTGAAACTCTGTCTCAAACGGTTGAAAATAACGCCACAGACCGCTTGAAAGCCCTAAGCCGTTTGATGATGGTGAGCCTAACTTGGTCGCTGGCGGGGCTTTCTAAACCCAAGTAAGTCATGCAGCGCTACCGCAACGGGCGAGTTATGAGTTGTAAGTTGTGTGGGAATTTTATTTAAATCAAAACTTACAACTCTGGGACAGACATAATTTTTGGTATTTTATAAAAAACTTGGTTGGTAGTGAGGATTTAGTCCTCTTTTTAATGACTAAAATCTTGAACGCAGCGCTCACAAGTTTTACTTGGTTCCTTCAAATGGTTCCCAAAAAGTCTGTTTGGGACGGGTAGCGCGCACTTCCCAAGGCGCTTTGAGGACTGCAAAAAATTCTCGAAAACTGTAGCGAATCATCCTAGATTGCAGAAATTTCCCTCAATCGGCGGTTGCTAAAGCGATCGCCTGTACGGCAAACTTGCGACAAGTATAAACAGGGCTGGGTGAAAGTTTTGGGTGAGAAACTGCCAATTACTGCTATTTTGCCAGGAACTCCCCAAAAATAGGTAGGAGTTGGTAACACGCAGCACAGTCAGGATTTTTCATGCCTTTCGATAGATCGATCGACCTCAACATTTTGGGTACAGTGGAACAAAAGATAAATTGTGGTTTGACACTATGGCATCCTCCCAACCCCTCAAAGGTATTGAATTGATCGACTGCGCCAAAGCCAACGCCCAACAAGGAATCGCCGAGGCCGCGCAGCTTTGCGGCTATCAAGGCGACCTCAACAGCTTCTCGCGGGAACTGAAGCAGGCTTGCCAAAACATCGGCGTCGAAGTTAAGGAATTGAGCGACTTGATTACGGATCAGCAGGTGATGAAACAAGGAATGGGCATTGAAATTGCTCCAGATACTCCTTCAGAACTCTAGGCTCGATCTCCACCGCGCCAGTTTGACAGATCAAATTGCCCCGACAACAGTATTTTGAGCCTGCTAGCTGAGGCAGGCTAGAATATCTTGCAGGAGTCGCGTTCCGACTTGGCTGGAGTCGCGTTTCCTCCCGCCAACAGGGTGCTTTCTGGAGGGGGGCTGAGATTGTTAGGAGGACTGTCGTGTCAGATCAGCAAGACCGAATTATGCGTTTGTTTATAGAGGAGGCTAAGGAGCACCTCGATACTCTAGAAAATGGTTTAGTGGATTTGAAGTCCACGATGAAAGACCCCGAAAGCGTCCAAGAGATGTTCCGAGCCGCCCATTCCGTCAAAGGAGGGGCGGCTATGCTCAGCTTGGATAGTATCAAAACAACCGCTCACCGCTTGGAAGATTGTTTTAAGGTACTCAAGGACGGGCCAGTCAAGCAGGTTGACCAAACGGCAGAATCCCTATTTTTAAAGGGAGTTGATACGCTTAAGGATTTGCTGTTGCAACTGGAAGGGCCTTTTGGCTTGAGGAACGAAGAGGGAGAAAAACTCGTTCAACAGGTGATGCCAGTTTTTGCTCAACTGGAAACTCATCTCAAAAACTTGGCTGCGGGTAAAGTTTCGGCTGCTGCTGGGGTGGCTCGCGGGGCCGGGGCAGCTCAAACAGCGGGCGCTGTGCCGGCGAATTTTGCTGCGGAAGTGATGGTTTTACTTAAGGAAATGTTGCAGGGGTTCAAACAGAAAGAATCGGCTGCTAGTCGCGAGCAGTTGGCGGCTGTGTGCGTTCGCCTGTACAAGTTGGGAGGTAAAATTGAGACTTGGCAAAATTTAGTTAAAACGGCTAGAGGGGCGATCGTTAATCCTAAAAACTCTTATAAAGTCTTAGCTCCGCTGATTATCAAAGAACTCAAGGAAGCTGGGGATTTGGTGCAAGGGGCGAAAGCCAAGACGATCGCTCCGAGTAAAAATTTGCTACTTTTGGCAGCAAGCCCAAAAACTGTAGAAGCAAGCGCTCCAGCAACCGCAGCACCACCGGCATCGAAGGAAGTAGCTCTTCCCGCCGACCCGAAGGCGGTAGTCAGGCTTTTGCTCAAAACTTTCAACAAAAAGCAACTTTCGGAAATCGCCAAGTTACTGGTTCATGCTATCAAATCCTCGAAGTAGGAGTTGGAGTTGTTGCGGTAGAAAATAGGGTCAAAGCAATATTTTTGAGACGGAAATTTTCTGCTGCGCGCTCACAGCAGGCTCGTAGACTTGAGTTGCACAAGTATTCGATCGATCTGTCAACCGCAGATTTCTAGCGTACAAACACTGATGGACGCAGATAATTCAATAATTGAAAGCGATTGAGTGCAACTCTGGTCTAGTGCGGCAACGGTTAGTCGATAGGGGCATTGAAGATTTACGGATTTTTGATTTTTGCCTTCTATCTTCTACTGTTGGGCAACCCTGCGCTAGAATCTAGATATAAGATCGGCGTGCAGTATTGTACCAGAATTAAACATCGAGCAGGCTCTAGAAGGCGGTAGCTGTGAAACCAATTCGTTCATTAGAAGATGCTTTAAACCGCTGTCAGGCGGTGGGAATGCGCTTGAGCCGCCAGCGTCGATTTATTCTAGAGCTTTTGTGGGATGCAAAAGAACACCTATCGGCTCGGGAAATTTACGATCGCCTCAACCAACAAGCTCATTCGATCGGTCATACTTCTGTTTATCAAAATTTGGAAGCCCTTTCGAGAGAAGGGATTATTGAGTGCGTAGAACGTTCGGAGGGGCGCTTGTACGGGAATGTCAGCGACTCTCACTCTCATGTCAACTGTCTGGATACGGCTCAGATTCTTGACGTTCATGTGGAATTGCCGATCGACTTGATCGAACAAATTCAACAGCAAACGGGTGTAAAAATTGTAGACTACCGGATAGATTTCTACGGGTACCGATCGGGCGCGCCCGACACGGAAGCACCGAGTGCTAGCGATACAAAGGCTTCTTAACCAGAAAGCCCTGCGCTGCCTGCTGCCAAACCGATTGTTGGGACTGCGGCAGCGGGCGGGTATAAAATGATTCAAGTATCGATTTGCGGTCGATCGTGCCACAATTGGGTTAAGTTTTGTTGAGCGGATTAACCGAAAAAATCTGTTCAACCCGCTGTACGTAAAACTTGAGACCTTAGCTTAACTCCCGAATTCCACTGCCAAGTCAAATCTCAAATCTTCAATCCCCCAATCTCAAATCAACTGACGAAGGCTTTATTGTGTTTTTTCTGCTAAACTTCCAGCGAGAGCTGTGAATAACAGTTGGATAACTGGTATGATCTACGTGCTTATAGAGCTTAAAATACTTTAAAGCCAGCAGTGGGGGGGACACAAACCTCACTATAAAACGCCGTAGAGGGAAAGATTTCCAGTACCTTGAAGGAAGTTCTCGATCTCCTTAACAGGAGTCAGAATCCCACATCACAATCTATGGATTTGATGTGGGAGTGTCACGCAGAGAGCGCATTACAGGACAAGCTGAAGTAATGGCGAGACGACAATCTAACCAATTCCACACACCACCGCAGTACAACCCGTCCCCCAAGCCGACTGCACAGTTGAGTGCAGAGGCGATAGGCGAGGCGAGTTCCTCAGCAAGGGTGCTGCCGACAGACGAAGGCAAAAGAACTTTTTGGCAGTGGCAGCTCATCTGGCTGAGTCTCCTAGTGGGATTTGGAGTAACCGGTGCTGCTGCATTCCTGTGGTTGCTGACGATGCCTCCGCCACCCAATTGCCAGCAACTGTCGCCGCTGGCGGCGGACGGAGAGCGACTTTACTGCGCTCAGCAAGCGGCTAAATCGGGCAAGCTAGAACAGCTAGAATCGGCAATGGCACTGGTTCAGGCTTGGCCGAAAGAACACCCGCTATACTCGCAGGGGCAACATTTGATCGGAGAATGGTCGAAAGCCATGCTGGGATTCGCCAGGGCAAAAATTGAGCTGGGGGATTTGAAAGGGGCTCTGGAGATTGTGGGGAAAATTCCCAAAACCAGTCCGTCTTACCCAGAGGTACAGGACGCTGTTACTGCTTGGGAAAAAAATTGGGAGGAGGGCCAAAAACTCTACGATACAGCGATCGAAGCTTTGAAAGCTGAGGATTTAAAGAAGGCCTGGGATTATGCTCAAGCTTTGTTCAAACTGGAAAATATTTTCTGGAGTCAGAAGCGCTACAACGAGCTGATCCAGCAGATTTCTTTGGAAAGAAACGGCTGGCAGCGCTTGCAAGAGGCGAGAGATTTGGCGAAGGATGGAACTCCGCAGAAGTTCGCTGAGGCGATCGTCCTGGCTCGCAAAATCGACTCGAAGCTATGGGCGCGGGCTAAAGCTGAGAAGGAAATTGAGGGCTGGAGCCGGACTTTGCTGGCAATGGCTACTAAGCGGTTGGAGGCAAAAGACTTGCCGGGGGCGATCGAAGCGGCTTCTGTGGTGCCGCAAAATACGCCGCTGTTTGCTGAAGCTCAAGATTTGATGCAGTTGGGTAGAGCTCAGGCGGTGACGTGGAACCAGTCGATATCAACGCCGCTGCCGCAACACATTTTTAGCTTGCTAGAAGGGCAGGGCGCTGCTAGCCAAATTGCTCCGGGCCGCCCTCTGTACAAGCAGGCTCAAGTTCAAATTGAAAATTTGCAGGTGCAGTTTCAAGATTTGGTGCGGCTGCAAGTGGCGAGTACGATCGCCACTTTCGGTCAGATAGGGACATTTCAGGCAGCGATCGAGCAAGCGCAAACCATCGGGCCTTCAGCGCCGCGGCGGATTCACGCTCAAACTTTGGTGGCTGCTTGGCGCCGGGACATTCAGCGGATCGAAGACAAATCTTTTGTGACTCTGGCGAAGCAGTTGGCAGAAACGGGAACGGTGGAAGGACTCAAGGGCGGGATGGCTCAGGTACAGCTCGTAGCTCTAAACCGCCCCCGCAGAATAGAGGCGCAAACTCTCCTGGCTCAGTGGACGAAACGCATAGAAGTTATTCAAGATCAACCTTTTTTGGATGAAGCTATCGCCCTGGCGAAGGAAGGAAAACTGAGCGCGGCTATTGATAAAGCTTCGGAAATTAAGAGCGGTAGGACTCTGTACGCCAAAGCTCAGGATAATATCTATCAGTGGGTGAGCGAACTGCAAATTGCTAGAGACAGACCGATTCTCGATCGAGCTGCTGAATTGGCGTCTCAAGGTAGTCTGTCGGCGGCGATCGATATGGCTTCCCAAATCGGTTACGGTAGGGCGCTGCATTCAGAGGCGTCAGGTGCGATCTGGCGCTGGAGTGCCGAACTCAGAGCCAACACTGCACCGCCGCCGGAACCCGCTCGCGAGTACGCGCCTCCTGCCGAGGAGTACGCTCCGGCTCCGCGACAGGAAGAGTACGCCCCGGCTCCGCGACAGGAAGAGTACGCGCCAGCTCCGCGACAGGAGGAGTACGCCCCGGCTCCTGAGCCATACTATCCCCCCGCCAGACAAGAGGCTCCGGCTCCGGCTCCGGAACCTTACTATCCGCCGGCTAGGGAACCGGAACCTTACTATCCTCCGGCTAGGGAGCCAGAACCTTACTATCCTCCAGCTCCGGCTCCGGCTGCGGCTCCGGCTCCAGCTCCAGCTCCGGCTCCGGCTCCGGCTCCGCCTTCGATTCCTGAATCGGCCGGGCCTCCCGATGCTAGTTTGCTTCCCGAGTAATTGGGTTTTCTGGCGATCGACCTCTAACATCATGTCCGGTAGATTACTCCATCAGATCCTAGGGGCGGGTCGATCAAAAATATCTGCCAACAATCTCAAAAACCTGCCCCGCTTTTAATCCGGCTCGATCAACCTCTAACATCATTTCCGGTTGCATCGGTATTGTTCAAACTCTCAACAGCCAACTCTCAACATCATTCCGGTGCAACCGGAATTGATATAACATCTCAAATCTAAAATCGAGTGAGTAATTTGCAACTGCTGTCGATCGATAACGATCCCATTTTCCGGCTGGGGCTGCGAGTCGCCTGCGAGCAATCTCCAGACTTGGAAGTTGTCGCAGAGGTTTCGACTGTCTCGGAGGCCCTGCAGGTTTTAGAAGCTCGCTCCATTGACTCCGAAGCCGCCGAGAAACCCCCTGATTTGGCAATTTTGGGTGTTGAAACCTTAAATTTGCGATCGGATGAAAGTTCGGCGCCCGCAGTTTGTCGCGAACTCAAAAGTTTGTACCCCAACCTGCCGCTCTTGCTGCTAGGCGAACCGCTGACACCGGAGTTGTTGGCGATAGTACAAGCTGCAGGCGCGAATGGCTATTGTCCTAAAGGTAGAGATATTTCTGTGACAATGGAAGCTATTCGCGCAGTGGGTTCGGGCAGCACTTATTGGCCGGCGGATGCGACAGCTAGCTCGAAAATACAGCTAAATTCAGCAGCAATTGCAGCAATAGAAAACTCTGCTGCAATTGCTGCTGAGGAAAATCCAGATAATCCGATAGTCGATCGACCTTTACCCCAAAACATCCTGACTGATGCTTGTGTGTCTGGATTGCGGGAAATAGACTCAGCTTTGGCGCTTGTCAAGGCTGATTTAGAAGAGGTGAAAGCGGCAGGTGCGACGGATTTGCCCTCTATTTTAGACCGGGTTTTAGTCAGCGGGCGCCGCCGAGAATTGCTGGCTGCTCGCTGGATTGTCAGTCGGCTATTATTTGAAGCAAGTGGCAAGAATAGCAATGGAAGTCGGAAGCAGCAACTCAGAAAAGGCAACAAAGAAGAGGAAAACGCCAGAAGGAAGACGCCAGAAGGAAGACGGGAAAATTTGTTGAATAATTCTCAGTTGCAAGTTGCGAATTCTCAAATTGCCACGGCATCTTTGGTGGTGGCAAATGATTGGCAAGGCAGTTTGTTTGACTCGGCGGCTGCTAAATTGCAGTTTGATTTGGTGAATTTGACTGGCGTGCCTTTGGAAATCGATATTTTGCGATCGGCTCAAAAGCGCGAATTGATGAGTTCCATTTTGCGGAAGTTAGAAGATTTGTTGGAGGAATTGCGCTTTTCGCAAGTGCAGCCAACTCAATTGTCAGAAAAAATGCCTGCTATTTTGCGGGATTTGTGGGAATCGACAATTATAGATTTTTTTGGCAGATATTATACACTGCAAACGGGAGAAAATCTGGTTTTAGACGGCAGTCAAACAAGCTTGAAACTGCCAGAAAGTCCAGGGGGAAGTGCGGCGGATCTGTCGATCGGCAGCACCGTAGAAGTTGTGCCGGTGCTGCTGGCAGATGAAAAAGCAGTTGCGGCCCAAATCCTTGACAAAATACCCATGAGTGTTGATTTATTTGCTCATTTGCTATTTGAAATTCCGCTAACAGTTGACAATCTCTCTTGTGTTGCTGGCAGCCCGCAAGCGATGCAGCGAGCGGAAGCTTTGTTAGAAAATTTGGCAATTCAAATTGCTAGCGGAGTGGTGCAGCCCCTGCTGAATAATTTTGCAAATATTGAGGAAATCAAGCAAAATTTTTACGACGGGAAGTTGATGTCTACTAGGGAAATTGAGCGGTTTAGGAATAATTTATCGTGGAGGTATCGCTGGGATAGCTATTTGGTAGAACCAAAAGCTATTTTTGAAAGCAGGTTTTGGCTGTTTGTTTTGGGCGATGCGGGAATTAAGAGAATTTCTATTTATGCTCCGAGAAATCGGGAGCTAGCACAGCTTTCTGGGCGGCAGTTGGCGTTGACTTTGCTGCTGGAAGCGAGGGATGCGATCGCACCTAGAGTTCGCGGGGTGATTTCGCTGTTGGGTTCTGCTGTTGTTTACGTTTTGACGCAGGTTATAGGGCGGGGAATTGGTTTGATCGGGCGGGGAATTATTCAGGGAATTGGTAATTCTTTGCAGGATGGCAAGTTTGGGAAAAATGGGTAATTAGTCATTAGTCATTAGTCATTAGTCATTAGTCATTAGTCAGTAGTCATTAGTCATTAGTCATTAGTCATTAGTCAACAGCCAACAGCCAACAGTCAACAGCCAACAGTCAACAGTCAAAAGTCAGCTAAAATATTTATAGCTGGTGGTATGATAACTAAACGGTATACAGTTGACTATCAAGCAATTGGGTGCTGGACTCTCGGATTTATCTGTGGGATTAATCTAAAACTTAATGTTATAAGGTTGACTTTTTATGAGTATTATGATATCGATTGATGCCGATCGCATAAACAGTTTAGATTTGTCTCCGGTGCGTAGTGCGATCGAACAGTGGCTGGCCTCCGGGGCGATCGCCCAAAACGAACAGCAGCTACAATTTGAAATTGAGTATCCGCGCGAAGAATTAGATCCGCGAGAAATCTCCGAAATTCCCGAAGTGCGGCTGTGGTTTATCCGCTTGGATGCTTGTTATCCTTGGCTGCCCTTTTTGCTGGATTGGAAAGGTGGAGAATTGGCCCGCTACGCGGCGATGTTGGTGCCGCATCAGTTCCACCGCACCCAAGGCATTCAGTACAATCCTGAAGCATTAGAAATGTTTTTGATGAGCAAAATTTTTGTGTTGACTGATTGGTTGAACCAGCAGGGAATTCCCAGCAAATCGAAGTTGATGGCGATGTCCCAAATGTTTGGTTACGATTTAGAGGACGCTTTTTTTGATGTCATTGTGCCGCACAAATAGGCGATCGGACATCTCAATAATATCATCCTAATTAGGTAGATAAATCTATACCTTAAGACTTACGCACAAAGGTATAAACCCGGTTTTTTCCCTGGTGGGGCGACCTGGAAAGCTCGCCCTACAAGCTATAACTTAGATTGAAAAAGCTTAATTAATCTTAACAGCAACCGCAAAACGGCTTTAATACAATGCTTTAACCAGCGTCATTAGCAATTTTGTTGCTTGACTTCACGCTTTCCTCAGAATTTAGAGTTAGCTTAAATATATAAGTAGGTGAGAATGTTCTTAGGAATGAAACCCATGTGGTCGATCGCATCTTCCATCTTCCTGATGACGTTGTACGGA
>NZ_JBARVX010000659.1:0-3065 GCF_049646505.1 Microcoleus sp. | reverse complement strand
CTGTTAATTGTTAACTAATGACTAATGACTAATGACTAATGACTAATGACTAATGACTAATGACTAATGACTAATGACTAATGACTAATGACTAATGACTAATGACTAATGACTAATTTCGAGCTAGCAAAAAATAAGTGATCATTTCTCCTTTACCTTTAATCTCAATAGCACCGCGCCTTTTAAACAAAAATGTATCTTTCAAACGCTCGTAAACCGCATCTGTCACCTGAATTTCCCCCGGAATACCGTTTGATTCCATGCGGTGAGCCACATTCACCGTATCCCCCCACAAATCGTAACTAAATTTAGTTAAACCAATGACTCCCGCCACCACTGCACCAATATTAATCCCAATGCGGAGACTAAAGCTGTGATTGTTTTTTTCGTTGAAGCTAGCGACAGCAGCTTGCATATCCAATGCCATTTGGGCGATCGCCAAATGGTGATTTTCCTGCGGTTCTGGCAAACCGCCGACTACCATGTAAGCATCGCCAATAGTTTTGATTTTCTCCAAACCGTGCCGCAACGACAACTGGTCAAATTGAGTAAAAATCTGATTCAAAACTTTCACGGTTTCAGCAGCAGTTTGTTGAGATGCAAAATTCGTAAATCCCACCAAATCAGCGAATAAAACGCTGACATCGGAAAAGCTGTCAGCAATTATGCTTTGTCCATCCTGCAAGCGTTCGGCAATCGCTTGCGGCAAAATATTTAATAGCAGTTCTTCAATTTCTTCTTTCTGCAACTTAGTTGTTTCCAACAGTAACCGCGTTTCTATTTCTGCCTGTTCTCGATAGGCAATTTCCCGGCGGTACATCAGATTTTTCTCGGTAAGTTGCAGTTCTAGTTCTTTCAACCGCAATTGATTTTCTACCCTAGCTACCACCTCTACTGCTTCAAAAGGTTTCGTAATGTAGTCTACCCCGCCAGCATTAAAGGCTTTCACCTTATGAGAAACTTCTACCAAAGCACTCAAAAAAATAATGGGAATGCCGCGAGTGCGAGCGCTCGCTTTCAAGCGACTGCATACTTCATAGCCATCGATACCGGGCATCATAATATCCAGCAAAATCAAGTCAGGTAAAGTCGAATTTATAGAATCGATTGCCAGTTGACCGCTATGTGCAAGTCGTACTTCATAACCTTTTCTCGATAAAATTCGCTCCAACAAGGTTAAATTATTAACGCTGTCGTCAACAATTAAAATACTGTTTTTAAGTTTTTGAGAATATGGTTGATTCATCTGGTTGTTACGGACTTATACTATTTGATATTTGATATTTGATATTTGAACTCCCGAATCAGTTAGTGAATCTGGGTTGGGATTGCTGGCCCGCTGTGGAAGCATCTGTGCGCCAGCTTTAATGGGTACGATCGCCTGACTGAGCTTTTGAATAGCCTATCTAACCAAGGGAACTCTTGAAAAGCTCGCACTCAAACAAAAACTGTTTTTTATAAAGCCGGAAATGCTCTCGCCTACAGTTGCAATGTTTTCTGGATGCAGTATTAATTAAATTTAAGGTTTGTTGAGATTTCAAATTTACGCACAGGTGCGTCGAAATCTGGTTTGTTTGCGAAAATACTTCATTGCGGTAGGTCATAAAAAGTTAAAAAAACTGGTTTGTGAGGGCGGAAGCAAATCCTAAACTCAAATTTATCCTAATTTGTCAGGCACGGGGAAAGCTTTGGCTAAAACTTTATATTCCGGGTAAATTCGATCGCCATCCGCGTAGATTTATCGGCAAGTTGATGCACTGCTAGCAACCCGTTTTAAAACGAAAAAACACCCACCAGTCCGACGGCGGCAGCAATTTGTACTACACTCAAAGACGAGGAGGACACTTGATAGCGGTAATTTTCCCTAAATTTTGACTGTAGCCGGATTCAAAAGTGCGATCGACCTCGCGGGAGGTTGAGAAATCAGCGTGACTTTTTCATCAGATTTTCTGGGAGTCTCCGGTGCCGCATTTTATTAAGAAATTTTACAATAATTTTACACGTTGGGGAGAATCCGGGGGGTTCAATTCAAACTGTGCTCGAAGCGATCGGATCGAACATAATTTTGATAAGATTTAATACTCACAAAAAATTGGCTAGTGTCCGTCGGAGTAAAAACAATGAGCGATCGACCAATCATTCTCGGTATTGTCGGAGACAGCGCAGCGGGAAAAACCACCCTGACGCGGGGAATAGCCCAAGTATTGGGGCCAGAAAATGTCACGATAATTTGCACGGACGACTATCATAGGTACGACAGAAAGCAGCGGGCAGAAATCGGGATTACAGCACTGCATCCCGACTGCAATTATCTAGACATCATGCAGCAGCACCTGGGCCTGTTGCGTACCGGACAAGCAATTCTCAAACCTATTTACAACCACAACTCAGGTACATTCGATCCGCCGGAATACATCCAGCCCAATAAATTTGTAATAGTTGAAGGTTTGCTGGGTTACTCAACTCGCGCAATCCGCGATGCTTACGATGTAAAAGTGTATCTCGCTCCCCCAGAAGAATTGCGAACTCAGTGGAAAGTTAAGCGCGATACTATGAAGCGCGGTTATACTGAAGAACAGGTGCTTGCAGAAATGCAAAAGCGGGAAAATGATTCAGAAGATTTTATTCGTCCCCAGCGTAAGTTTGCCGATGTTGTAGTTAGTTTTTACCTACCCGAAGAGGACAACGAAGTAAGTTTGAACGTCCGTTTAGTGCTGAGACCGACAATTCCTCACCCGGACTTTACAGAGATGTTAGCTCGAGGTAGCGATAGTTTTAAACCTGCAATTCGCCTGGGACTCGATCGCGATATGGGCAAACCGGTTGACGTGTTGGAAGTAGACTCCCACGCTACTAACGAACAAGTAAACGAACTGGAAAAGATTTTGTGCAACGAAATGCCGCACCTGCGGGGATTTTGCAGCGCCCAAGGCAACCCGGAAATTGGCAAACTAATCGGGACAACTGGCGAATTTCTGCAAAGTTACCCGCTAGCTTTGACGCAGTTGCTAGTTTCATATCACATGATGAAAGCAATCCATTTGTATTAGTTAGTTGGCAGTTGG
>NZ_JBARVX010000658.1:0-5716 GCF_049646505.1 Microcoleus sp. | reverse complement strand
AAGGGGGATTTAGGGGGATCTCCGGGTTTGATGGATCAGTTTGAAAACACGCCCTAGCCCCCCTTAAGAAGGGGGGGACAGGAGTCTTCTCAAAGTCAACCCCTACTCCCCTTCTTAAGGGGGATTTAGGGGGATCTAGACTCAGCTAAAAGCGACATTTATCAACGGTTTCAGGCTTAAGTTGACACTCCTTGGGCACGGTGCGGTGTCCCTACTGCACTCCATAAACTTGGGATACGCTGTAAATTAACCAATCAATAGGGAGTAATATTGTGGCTGGACTCAAACCTTGGTATAAAATTGAAGGACTTATCCCCCGCGAAGATTTGCGCGAAGGTAAACCCTTAGATGCTTCGGAATTTGCAGTGCATCTCGACCAAGTGCGAGACAAACGAGCGCCCGCAGACTATCAAGAACCCGATCGCTTTTTCGATCGCACTTATCTGACTAAATATTTAACATACCTCGCCGCTCAAGTAGTCCGCAGACTCTCTGGCGAAACCACAGAAACCTCAGCTATATTTAATCTTTCTACCCAATTTGGCGGTGGCAAAACTCACGCCTTAACTCTACTGTATCACTTAGCAAAACACGGCCCTGCTGCTAACAAATGGACGGGAGTAGATAAAATCTTAAACCAAGCAGGTATTTCTGCCATCCCCGAAGCCGCTGTAGCCGTATTTGTCGGCACTGAATTTGACTCCATCACCGGGCGTGGTGGCGATGACGGTACTCCTCTACGCAAAACACCTTGGGGTGAAATTGCCTATCAGTTGGGAGGGGAAGCGGCTTTTAATATTGTCGCCGAACACGAAAATCAATTTATAGAACCCAAGGGCGATGTCATCCGCAAGTTTCTCCCTAAAGATCAGCCCTGTTTGATTTTGTTGGATGAGATTATTAACTACGCCAGCACCTATCGCAAAACCGGTTATGGCGATCGGCTTTATAACTTCATTCAAGCACTTTCTGAAACTGCCAGAGGTGAAAAAAATGTCGTTTTAGTAGTATCTATTCCCGCTTCGGAGATGGAATATACTGCTGCTGACGAAGCCGACGAACAGCGTTTCAAGAAAGTGCTCGACAGATTGGGTAAGGCAATTATGATGTCCGCCGAATCTGAGACATCAGAAATTATCCGCCGCCGCTTATTTGAATGGACTGCTAATGCTGTCACCCCTGAAGGTAAAATCATGCTTCCCAAGGATGCTGTTACTACCTGTAACGAGTATGCAGATTGGGTGATTGAACACAAGCAACAGTTGCCAAGTTTCCCGGTTGAAAGTGCGCGGGAAGCCTTTGTTGCGAGTTATCCTTTTCACCCAACGGTGCTATCGGTATTCGAGCGAAAATGGCAAGCTTTGCCTCGGTTTCAACGCACCAGAGGTGTCCTGCGACTCTTAGCTTTGTGGGTGTCTATTGCCTATCAAGAAGGTTATAAAGGCAACCATCGCGATGCCTTAATTGGATTAGGAACTGCACCCCTAGATGACCTATCATTTCGGGCCGCAGTATTCGATCAACTGGGAAACGATCGCCTAGAAGGGCCGGTAACAACTGATATTTGTGGCAAAAAAGACTCTCACGCCATTCGTCTTGATGCGGAAGCTACGGAAGATATTAAGAAATCGCGACTGCACCGCAAAGTTAATACAACTATCTTTTTTGAGTCCAACGGTGGTTGCACTCGCACAGAAGCAACTGTCCCAGAAATTCGACTGGCTGTAGGGGAACCCAATGTAGATATTGGCAATGTAGAAACGGTTTTGGAATCTCTAACTAGCGATTGCTATTACTTAACTGTCGGGCAAACAAAATATAGATTTAGTCTCTATCCAAACCTCAACAAAATTCTAGCAGACCGCCGCGCTAACGTGCAAGTACATCGCATCGATCAGCGAATTCTCCATGAAATTCAGAAGTTATTTGCCCTTAATCAGGGAATTCAGGTTATATGTTTTCCCGAACAACCTAACAATCTTCCCAATCAAGCTGTGCTGACTTTAGCTGTGATGTCTCCTACCCATTCCAAACAGGATGAGAGTACCCTAAACTTGGTAGAGTCAATGATTCGCGAGTCTGGTGCGTCAGCGAGAACGTTTAAGAGTGCCCTAATTTTTGCGATCGCAGATTCTGACATTCAATTGCGCGAAGAAGCCCGCAAAATGCTATCATGGGAAGATATTCGGGATGAGGAAAATAATTTAGATGATGTGCAGAAAAAGCAATTATTTGAAAACCTCAAAAGAGCTCAGCGCGATTTGATTGAGACTGTGTGGCGCGCTTATAAATACGTCGCATTGTTAGGGAAAGATAATCAGATACGGCTGGTGGATTTGGGTTTGGTTACGTCGAGTTCTGCCAAATCAATTGTAGACTTAATTATCAATCGGTTGAGTCTCGATGGAGATGTGGAAAATGCCGTTAGCCCTCGGTTTTTGGTTCGCAATTGGTCTGGTGCTTTCCAGGAGTGGAGTACCAAGGGGGTGCGGGATGTCTTCTTTGCTTCGCCTCTGTTTCCGCGACTGTTGAAAGGAGATGCGGTGCTCGATGCGATCGCGCGCGGTGTCAAAGATGGTACTTTAGCATTAGTTGGCAAAGCATCGGGCGATCGATACGAACCGTTTGAGTTCAAAACCGATTTACCAGCGAGCAAAATCGAAATTTCCGACGATTTGTTTATCATTAAATCAGAGGTAGCCGCAGCTTACCTACAACGGATCACCGATCCTCCCAAGTTGAACTCGTTGATAATTTCCCCCACCAAGGTGCAGCTAGAACCGGGTAAACAGCAAACTTTTATCGCACGGGGACGCGATCAATATGACAAAGAAATTGCTATTGGTGAAATACAGTGGACTACTACGGGCGGTAATATTGAACCCAATGGCCTACTCACGGGTGGAGAAAATGAGGGAAATTTCACTGTGACAGCAACAGTAGAAACAATCAGTGCGATCGCTGAATTTGCCGTAAAATCTTCTAATGGTGTCACAGCAAAAGAAAATGCTACAACTTATCAAGTAGCCGACGACAAAACCATCCCAGTTTCCCCAAGACGATTGAGATGGATTAGTGAAATTAATACTCAGAAGTGGATGCAGTTTTATACTAAAATTCTGAGTAAATTTGCCAGTGACAAAAATGTTAAGCTCACAGTAAAAATAGAAGTTTCTATCGAAGGTGAAGTATCTCAGCAAAGGCGGGATGAGACAAAGATTGCACTACAAGAACTCGGATTGAATGATGATGTGGATGTTCTAGATTGAAGTAAATTATTGACTGAGCTTTTAAGGGTGATACCATTTTTCTGACCTATGTGCTATAGATGAATTCCGAAGCCCCCCCTTAATAAGGGGGGGTTGGGGGGGTAATATCTAGCGCTACTTTATGAAATTGGTATGAACTGTGAAACTAGCTAGCAGAGAGATGTGTGTTGATGCGATCGCCCATCCCAGAAGCCACCGCACCCCTTTGGGCTCGACACCGCAGCCGATCGAGAAGAAAACGCTAAAATACTAGACATCATACAATTTGGGAGTTAATATTTGGCACTTGCACCTACGCGCGAAAACGTCCTAGCTTGGCTCTGTCAGCGCGTTCCTGCCGCCCGCATCACACATATCCTCGGCGTCGAACAGACAGCAGGTGACTTGGCCCGCCATTACGGCCTCGACGAAGCAAAAGCCCGATCGGCCGGTTTGCTGCACGACGCAGCAAAATACTTTAAACCCCAACTGCTGCTGCAAATGGCTCAGAAGGAAGGTTTAGAGTTAGACTCAGTGTTAGAGGCACACCCGCATTTGCTGCACGCAGACGCGGGCGCGATCGTCGCTAGAGACGAATTCGGGATAGTCGATCGAGAAATCTTGGACGCGATCGCCAATCACACCCTCGGCAGACCAAACATGAGCCAGCTCAGTTGTACCGTATTTGTAGCAGACAGTATAGAGCCGAGCCGCGGCAACACAGCCGAACTAACAGCACTGCGCGAGGCAAGCTGGCAAAATCTTTATGCCGCCGTGTGGCAAACTAGCGATTATTCTCTGAAATATTTGCTAGAAACTCGCTGCTACATTCACCCGCGCACCGTACTGACTCGCAATTGGGCGCTGCAAATGGCTCGCCGATCGCCGGAAACAGGAAATTCGACAGAAAAGTCGATCGCACAAATCACCAGTTAAAAGTAAAATTTACCAGCAATCCTGTACTTACTTTTGGCTTCAACCTAACTCCTATTTCCAGTCTCAAACTGCCAAAAACCGATTTTCCTTTACTGTCTCAATTAGGAACTTAAACAATTAATGTCAGATATCACCCAACTCGAATACTCCAGGGCCCAGTCTACAGCAACCGACGGCACATCCCCAGACGAAGCGCGCGGCCTGATCTTGACCGCAGCGCAAGCAGCCGACGAGCGCAAAGCAGTTGATATTGTATTGCTCCGGGTGGCAGAAGTATCCTACCTAGCAGACTACTTTGCGATTTTCACCGGATTTTCCAACGTCCAAGTACGAGCCATCTCCCAAGCCATCGAAGACCAAGTAGAAGAAGAATGGCAACGCTTGCCGCTGCGTACACAAGGGCTATCAGACGCAAGTTGGGTCGTCATGGACTACGGCGACGCAATCATTCACATCTTGAAACCCCAAGAGCGCGAGTTTTACAATTTAGAAGCGTTCTGGGGACACGCCGAACGAATTGACTTTTCCACCGCAGAGGAATGCTAATGTGAAAAACGCTTCTGTTTCTATTTGTCCTGTTCCGCAAGAACAGCGACCGGTTAATGAATACCAAGAACTTACAGAATCCTGGTTTTTTAGCTGGGTAACTCTCAATTGGCCCGGATACCTGGCAAAACTCGCTTGGGTGTTGGCTTGGAGCTGCTTGGTATCCGGGCCGATAGCTGCTTCTAGCTTTGCTCCCCTCAAGTATCCAGTTCAGTTTGCCCTGTGCACTGCCGCTGGTGCCAGTTTTATTCTAGGATTGGCTTTGCTGCGACTTTACTTGGGTTGGTTCTACGTGCGATCGCGCCTTGTAAATCCCACCGTCGTCTACGAAGAGTCAGGCTGGTACGATTGTCAATCTTGGTCTAAAACACCGGAGATTTTAGCTCAAGACCAGTTGATAGTCAACTACGAACTAGAACCAATTCTCAGGCGTTTGCGGCAGACATTTTATGGTTTGACTGTATTGCTGGTTGCCGGGGGAATAATTTGGAATTGTTTGTAATCGGGAATCGTGACAGGGAAGTTTTGAGTTGTCCGGGCGGTGTGCTTTTGTCGCCGCCCGCTTACAACTTCCTCCACTCAATCTAAAATCTAAAATCTAAAATCTAAAATTGATATGACAAGGGGAAAACGAACCCAAGCTCCCGAACTGGAAGTCACACTGCTGCGCGAAGGTATTGTGGAATCTAGGCACCGCGCCCAAGCCGCTGTCTGCGACAAGCGCGGGCGCGTTCTGTCCGTTGCGGGTAACTCGGAAACTGCGGCATTTGTCCGTTCTTCTCTCAAACCGTTTCAAGCTTTGGCTGTGACGGCGAGCGGGACTTTGGAACGCTACGAATTGACCGATCGAGATTTAGCGATTATTTGCAGTTCTCATCAAGGTACGATCGAGCAATCGCGACAGGTCTTTAACGTCCTGTGGCGCTGCGACATCGACCCATCTAAACTTCAATGCCCCAGTCCTGAAGGCAAAAAAAGCCCCCTGC
>NZ_JBARVX010000657.1:0-7860 GCF_049646505.1 Microcoleus sp. | reverse complement strand
GTGGGTGAAGAGTCATAATAAATTATTTAGTATGGTGCCTCATTACACAATCATTCTGCCTATTCAGGACGGCGATGTCTGAGGGGTCAAACCCCTCACAGATTCGCCAACAGTCTCTTGAAACCGCGTCTACACAGACAAAACCCGCCTTCGCGGGTTGAAAATTTTTCATCACCCGCCGCCATCAACCACCGCCGGAACCCTCAACCACCGCCCCATAAATCAATCATTCGGCGCTCGATTCCGTGCCCAAATTATCCGTATTACCCCCCGCAGAATCCCGCGACAAACCCAACCGAATCTTATTTTTCTTCAACGTCTCATAAAACTCCCTCACAACTTCCTCCGGCGGATTACTATCAGTCCCGCCCGGACCCATTTCCTCAATTTCATTCTCCAAATTCTCTGCAATTTGAGGCTGAGTTTCGCACCAATCCTTGATTCTTTCAGCTATAACATTCACATTATCCATCGCACCCACATCAATCGCTGATAATTCTGCGACAAATTGCGGTTCCGATATTTTCAATAACTTAGTAAAAGCCGCCACAATTTCTTCAGGTTTCGCATCATCGGCAAGTGACATTTTTAGACTCCTTAAATCTGTTTTTGCAGTTGACAGCGGTAAAGTTTCCGTTTCGCCAATTAGCGTAAATGCAGCCCAAGCTTTCGGATTCGGAAATTGAGCTTTTGTGGTTAGCATAGCACACCGCAAGGCCGCTGCTCGATTGTCTCCCCGTGCTAAATTTTGGTAGAATTCCGTCATTAGCAATTTGGCTGTTGATGTGCCTATATTCCACAGGGAAACGATGATGCTGGGGACTCCCGCGAGGATGAAGCAGCGCGACAATCCGATGACTCCATCTCCGGTGATTTTACCGCGACCGGTGCTGCAGGCGCTCAATACTACGAGTTCGGAATCGAGTTTTAATTGCAGGATATCGATAGCATGAATTGCGCCGTCGTCATCTCCCGATGGTGCTAAAATTATCGCGCCGGGAATGCCAGAACCTTGGAAATCGTCGATGAGTCCGTGGGCGGATAAATGGACGATGCGCGTGTTTAGCATTCTGTCTAAAATCGCGACTTTTGTGGCATTGTCTCCGCTAATTGCTTGGGTTTGTAAAGTGGCGGCTATGGCTTCGGCGGCTTCTTTTGCCCTGGGGATTTGGCGGAGTTTGTGGGGGTCTAATTGGAAGTTTGGGTGGATGGTTGGATCGCCGACAATTAGGGCGGCTTGTCTCAATCCTCGGACTCGGTTTTGATGTTGGCGGGTGAGTTCTAATACTTGGATGGATGGGCTGGTGAGGATGGTATGATGTTCGATTAGGTAGCGGTTGTGGCTATCTTGCAAGGCGGCGAAGGGTACTAAAAATAAGTCGTAGTGGGGGATGAAGATGATCGGGGAATTGGCATCGGTGGGTAGCAAGTCGATGATGGGTTCGATCAGGATTTGATGGAGGAGTTGCAGCAGGGGAAAGCCACCTGTTTCGTCTCGATTGTACTGGGATTCTAGCTGAATTTTGTTGCCTGCGTCGTCGGTTTCATCGGTGCCGATGGAGGCGCGGGTTTGGAGGATGATTTGTTTGAGGGTTTGGTTTTGTTGGTTGAGGGGTTCGAGGTTGACGGCGCGATAGGTGATGTTGCCGTTTGGTTGGATTACCCAGATGTAAATAGTTTTTGGATCGATAATGGAATATTCAACTATTGTGGAGTTTCTCGATCGGGCGATTTGTTGGATTATGGGGATGGATAACCCCCCCAACCCCCCCTTGCTAAGGGGGGGCTCCAGAGGGAGGAATTGAGATAACTCTTGTTCTTCCTGTTGATAAGGGGGGGACTGGGATAACTCTTCTTCCCCCCCTTGATAAGGGGGGGACTGAGGGGGGGTTGTTAATAAGGTTTGTTGTAATAATTCGACGAAGGCACGGGTGCGGGACATTTCGGATATTTCTAGGGCTTCGTTAAATTGCGATCGGGCGATTAGGACTTGTTGTAGGTGTCGATAGGTAGATACTTGGCTTTCAAAAAATGATATTTTATGGTCATCCTTTACTAACTCTGAACGGAGAGTTTCACGAATTTTGATTGAGGCACGAATTTGTAATTCTGCTCGTTCAAGAAAATAATCAGTCCAAGAAATAAAGATTTTTTTAACAATGAAAGCTAGGATTTTGGGAAGACTTTTATAACGCATCCTAAGTCCACTGCTGACTTGATAGTAAACAATGCCTAAATTACCGAGAAAATTGGCCTCCCATTGTTGAACTCCAATTTCCTGTGAAATCTCTAAAGATTGTTTGTAACATTTTATCACTTTGTTGTATTGCCGTAGTGAATAGTAAACAGTGCCCAAATTGCCGAGGGCAATAGCTTCTCCTTTGCGATCTCTGATTTTCCGTACAATCTTTAATTGCTGTTCGTGAAATTTGATCGCCTTATCGTATTGCGCTAGGGAACAGTAAGCATTGCCCAAATTGCCGAGGGAATCAGCTTCTCCTTCGGGATTTTCGATTTCCCGTGAAATCTCTAATTGCTGTTCGTGAAATTCGATAGCCTGGTCGTATTCCCCTAGGAAATAGTAAACAGTGCCCAAATTGCCGAGGGCAGCAGCTTCTCCTTGGCGATCTTCGATTTCTCGTGAAATCTCTAATTGCTGTTCGTGAAATTTGATCGCCTGGTCGTATTGCCCTAGGGAATGGTAAACAATGCCCAAATTTCCGCGGGAAATAGCTTCTCCTCGGCGATCTTCGATTTCCAGTTTAATCTCTAAAGATTGTTCGTGAAATGTGATAGCCTGGTCGTATTGCCCTAGGGAATTGTAAACTAAGCCCAAATTGCCGAGGGAAATAGCTTCTCCAGAGCGATTTATAATTTCCCGTGACATCACTAATTGCTGTTCGTGAAATTCGATAGCCTGGTCGTATTGCCCTAGGGAATCGTAAGCATTGCCCAAATTGCCGAGGGAAGCAGCTTCTCCCACGCGATCTCCGATTTCCCGTTTAATCTTTAAAGACTGTTCGTGAAATGTGATAGCCTGGTCGTATTGCCCTAGGGAATAGTAAGCATTGCCCAAATTGCCGCGGGAATTAGCTTCTCCTTGGCGATCTCCGATTTCCCGATAGATAGTTAATGCCTGTTCCCAAGACTGCAAAGCTTCTCGAAATTGACTGATATTATACTGCTGATTGCCTTGTGCTAACAGTCTCTCTGCTTCCGCTTTTTGTGGAATTACCGCTAGGAAGTCCCCATCCACCTTACCCAGTAACCCTGCAAAATTTTTCAGCCAATTAGCATTTTTTAATTCCCCTTGTTCTCTGAGCTCATCAGCCTCTTCTAGCATAGCCGCAACCAAGCCATCATCCAGCAATTCCGGGTGAGTTTTCAATACCTGGGCTTCTTCGCCGCTGCGACTATTTAGCAGTTGATTTATCAGGTTGAGATAGGCTTGTTGGCGTTCAGAATTCATGGCGATTTGGGATTTGGGATGATTCGCTCTATTAATTTATTATCGGTGAAACTCATCTGTTTGGGGCGGGCGACGGCAAGTTTTTTTCGCTTGGATGTGCGGGGTGGCGAGAAACTGGGTTTTTGAACCGCAGATGATGGCGGATGTACGCTGATTGACGCGGATGAATTTTGGATGTGCGGGGTGGCGAGAAACCCGGTTGTTTCGATAATCCTTCGTTATTGGAGTTTAGACTCAGCAAAAATTAACTCAGAAGAAGCTGAGTGTAAATTCTGTGAGTTTAGATAGAGGTAGAGAGGTTGAGTGATGAATTTCGATCAGTTTTGGAATCTACCTTAATCGCGTGCTACTTTGATTTCAACTGATATCTTGCACCATTCGTGTGGAAGCCTTTTATGGACGGGCTCTCCTGCCCATCCCACAAGAAATTCACTCTTTGTGGAACAGGCCGGAGAGCCTGTTCTTGACAATGGTGCAACCTCTCAGTTTCAACCCAAAATTCGATCGATCGTCTGAGCTGCTTGGGATTGATAACTTCCGCCAAACAAATTAAAATGATTCAAAATGTGATAAAGATTGTAAAAAAAATTCCGTTTCTCATAGCCTAAATCCAGCGGCCACACATCGTTATAACCGCGATAAAAAGATGCTGGAAAACCGCCAAAAAGTTCAGTCATCGCAATATCGACTTCTCTATCTCCAAAATACGCCGCCGGATCGAAAATCACCGGTTCTCCCGCAGATGTCACCCCCGCATTCCCCCCCCACAAATCCCCGTGAACTAGCGAAGGTTGCGGTTCGTAACCTGCTAAAAACTCAGGAATTACCTCTAATAAACGTTCCCCTTTCGGAAAATGACCGCCCCGACGCTCAGCCAATTTTAACTGATAGCCAATCCGATGTTCTGCCCAAAATTCGGCCCAATTTGCCGTCCAGTTGTTAATTTGAGGAGTTGAGCCGATCGTATTATTAATATCCCAACCAAACCCCCGGTTAAAAAAGTTATATTTTCCCTCTTCTCCCCCCGGTTGCAGCGGCGGTTCCCCCCTGCGGGTGCCAGCGCTGTACCCCCGTACCTGCCCTGGGTTGGAGAAGCTATATTTGTGCATTTGGGCCAGTTTGCGCCCCATTTCTTCCCAAGATAGATCGCCCCCGCGCCCTCCCAAATCCAGCCATTCCAACACAATATAAGCGGAATTCCCCTCGGTTCCCCAACAAATTGGTTTAGGCACGCGAATCGTCTGGGTTTCCCCCATTTGCTGCAATCCCAGCGCCTCAGCTTCAAACATGGCGACTTGAGAAGCTTGATTGATTTTCGCGAAATAAGTGCCAGAAGCGCTGCTGATAGCATAGCCTTGATTGATGCAGCCGCCGCTGACAGAACGGCGGTTGTCTATCGAAAATGTTTCTGCGGTTGATTCAGAGATGTGCGCGGCAATTTTGTCCCACATAGTATCAAATTGTTTTGAGGGCGATCGGAATTACTTTATACAGCATATTTCAAGTTGATGAACTACACCGCAGAAACCCGATTTCTGGCGTACTGCACCTACATGGAATATGCTGTAAGTTGCAGTTTCAAGCCCCTGATATACCTCGCTCAACCCCAAAGCGCTGTCCTTTACTCTGCTGTTTCTAATTCCTCTAATTCTTGGGTAGACTGCCATCCAGCTTCCCAGAGCGATCGGTCTTTAAGCTGTGCGGCGTTCAGCCAGAAACGAACATTCGGATCGCAAGCCGCCACCATTTCCGCAAACACCCATTTACCTTCGTTTTTTCTGTTGACTACCTGGAAGTGCCGCCAACCCCAAGTTTTTTGATGTGAAGTCCATCGGGAACCAACTAAATAAGGAAATTTTTGTTTTTTCGGCACAGTATTTTCCGTAACAAATATATGACAAAGCAAGTTAATTGTAATAACTCCTTTTATTTGATTCGACATCTCCAATAATTCTCGCTTAGGAATGAAAATTTAATAACTTAAGCGATTGCTCGTTACTTTCGCTCTGCCTGGTAATGCAGATAGGCGAGGCTCTGCCTCCTTTGAGGAAGGCAACTTACAGGAGAGAGGACTGTAGGAGGTGTTTAAGTTATTAAGTTTTCGATCCTTAGCAGGCTCGCTTGCGGGTGCTTTACAGGCTTTTTCGGATTTGTCTATTATATTAATTCTAAATTACCCGCGATCGAGAACCGTCTCCCCTTGAGAACATTACAGACAATCTCTTGCTTGACTCGACCTTGCATCAAAGTCAAGCCAAACTCTCTCTGTAATTCTGTAATATAGATGCGTTTTTTGTAACTTGCAGCAGTTTCGCCTCCGAGTTCAAAAGTAAGGGCAGTTCAGTGACTGCCCCTGTAATTAGTTATACCTATTGAATAGGGTTCATTTTTGGGCCGAGCCACACATAGCAAATTTATGCAACACCAGCTCAATCGTGAATCTCAAATCTAAAAACAAATAACTCTGGTTGTAGTTGTGCGCGATCGTCCGTTCTGCGAAACTTACTCAAATCTACTTTGCGAGCAGGTTTGACGTTCATTTGCTGCTTTTACCAAAGCGGTAAGCCACATTTTGTCCGCAGGCGTTTTTTCGGGGCCAACTCTCCCCACAAACATTTTTTCAATCTTAATGGTGTCTCCTTGACGCTGTAGAGCTTAACAACAAACCACTTTTAAGTACAGTTGACTGATTTAAGTTGCTCTGTCGCTCCCCCTTAATTGCTTCCGTGGGATGGCTTGTGGCCCGATAAATCCATAGGAAGTTGGGGAAGCCGGAGCCGCACCGCATTTGTTTGCAGCCAGAGAGTGATGGCGTGCTTCCGCTGCGGAGTCACGTACTCTCCGGGTCTGATCACGCCAGCACAGACGCCGATGTTTTTAATAAGGGTTTCTCGTTCCGATGAACTTGCACCCTGTAGCAACCTGACTTGGGCTTTGATAAAATCCACGTTCATAGCAAAAAGTAAAATTAACTAAAGAACTCAGTTAAATAGCGATGCTTTGGTTCCAGTTGTAACTCTAAAACCACTTGATACGAATCAAATTGATTCAACATCCCCAAGACGGGGATCGGGCGTCTAGAGCTAGCCAACTTTATTTACTTTATCTGTTTTTGCCAGCAAAAGTGTCACTATGCTAGCAGTTTTTACAGAATTATTCATGATTAAGAACTGTTACAAATTTGGCTCACCTCCCACAATAATGCAGAGTTTAGTGCTAACGCTACTCTCTTGAACTCGAAAAGTTCAGCATTGTCTCCAGATCCATGCTTTCCTACGTTTTATCCTCCCCCATTGGGAAGGGATCGATCGCCTAACCTTCCTTTTCGAGCGCCCACCGAACCGCCAGACAGTGCCACCTCACCTTATTGATTTATATCTGCCCTATGTCTCGCCCTGGGCTATAACTTAAGGCATACGTATTGTTACTTGGGCTACCACAAGCCAGCAAGTTTTTATTCTTGTTTCTCAATAATATATTTTTTAGTTTTTCTTGGAAAGCCCTTATTTGTGTTAATCAAGGCAGCTTGGTGATGTCCCCCAACGAAAAATCGCAGCTTGCGAATCTAGACATTTTGCGCTGATGGCGATGAATCGGTTTTCTCAATTCATTACGGGCGATCGCCATTACCCATCACTGCTCATTTGTATAATCCATAACAAATCCATCGACTCTCATAATTTAAAAACATCACAATTTCAAATAGTCTTCCACCCGCCGATAGTTCATCCTCATCAAAAATATAGGTAAAACAAATCAACACGCCAATACCCGCACTATCAAGGTTGAGGGTGCAGGAGTTGCCTTCACAGTCGGTATTTAATAGAAATTATCAAACGCATAATTTGCTAGTAATACTATCTCCGGTCAATTACTTCAAATAAAAAAAGTTGGTAGTGAAAACTAAAATTTTCCTAAATCAACCGCAACAATATTCACTACAAACCAATTTCAATTGCCACACTTTTTCCGAATTCAATGTTATTGAGATTGACAACAGCCAACTCAAAAAACATCTTGTTTGCACAAATTAACTTTATAAATAGACGTTTGAATTGTTAACCAAAGCTGACTTATTTAAGAGTTGTGGTTCGTTTTAATGATTTACCGGATGAGACCAGAAACCAATTTTTCATCTATTTTTATAGTTGAGAAACTAAGATTTTCAGAGAAGGTCGGTTTAAGGGTGTAAGTTCTGATTTGTTTTTAACACATCGCTACCGCTATTCTTCGGGTCAAAAAAAATTGGTTTTCTATTGGGGAGGGGTGCATTTACCGGGAGCATCTCTTTTGTGTCGCACAGCATTTTTTTCTTTAATTGCGATCGCCCAAGAGCTCGAAAAGCTGCTACAATCAACCGAGGGAGGACGCTCGCACTACAAAAGCCCCAG
>NZ_JBARVX010000656.1:0-7418 GCF_049646505.1 Microcoleus sp. | reverse complement strand
CCGTAGCGGGGGAATTGCCAGCCACATTGGCCATTGGTAATCTTGAGATTGGTCGTAAAGCAGAAGCGCGTGACGAGTATTTTCATGGGCAACTGGCTGAGATTCGGATCTGGAGTAAAGCCAGAACAGCAGCGGCAATTCAGGCAGGCAAATCCTACCGCTTGGTGGGAGACGAACCAAATCTGGTTGGTTATTGGCCCCTGAATGAGGGATCTGGGACAATGGTCTACGACAAAAGCAGTCACGCTAATCATGGCATCATTCACGGTAACGCAGTTTGGAGTATCTCCCCCCTAAAAGTGGGTGCTGCTGAGCTAAATGCCGATCGCGACAAGGTCGCTGAAATAATCCCACAACAAGTTATAACCCTCCCTACAACAGGGGAACAAGAGACAGTTCCTATACCGGAAGGAAACATTCCTGACCAAACAGGAACGGCAGGTTACACAGAAGTTTCGCCACCTCCCATCATCATCGAGATGGAGCCGCAAACCAACCAAGCCCTTGATGAATTTTTTAGTCAAGGGCATGGTGTAATCTATGACAGCGTGCGTAAGGCTGTAGATCAAATGAAAGCGCAGGGAACTGTTGCCAGAAATGCAGTGCCAGTTTTCGTTGTCATTTCAGAGCCTGTGGCAACTATTGCTAAAACAACAATTTTCGGATGAGTAGCCGTTGTTTGAGCAGGTACCCCAAGAGTTCTTTGATAAAGCATATCTGCCATAAAATTCTCTTTTGGTCGATCTTTAATCTGTCCCTAGAGAAGTTTAAAAGGTAGGCTTGACAAGCGAACCAGCATATTATTCAGTTTGTGCAATACAACTACTTATTGTAGTAAAATCTGCGTGGCTATTAGGCAGGGCGAAGCGCAAACAAATACACTTCCGGGCTAGCAAAAAATAGCTCGGATTTCAAAAAAAAAAAAATACGAAGGAGTTGCCACTAATGAGCAAATATAATTACAAAAACCTCGCGCTGCAGGCCGGTGGCGTTCTAGGAACCGCATATGTAGGAGCGGTTCAGGCAATGGACGAAAGAGGAACTCTCAACAACCTTGAGAGAGTCGCAGGGGCATCGGCTGGGGCGATCGTGGGTACACTAATCGCCTTACGTTTTACTCCCGTGGAAATTGAAGAAATTATGCTCAATTTAGACTTCTCAAATTTCACCGATCCCACCAGTATTTTGAATATTGTCCGGAATTATGGCTATTATGCCGGCGACTTTTTTTATAAGTGGATGCAGGAAATCGTCGCCAGGAAGCTGACGGAAACCGCTACATTCGAGGATCTAGTAAACGGGGGTTACGCGGATCTTTACGTTTTCGCAACCGACCTTACTGCTCGAGGGCTGCGGGAGTTTTCTTACCGGAGTACACCCGACACCCAAATTGCTGCCGCTGTTCGGGCTTCAATGTCTATTCCGTTTTTTTTCCAAGCATGGAGATTTCCCGACTCTATCCCCGACGATCACTATTACGTCGATGGTGGCATAATACAACCCTACCCGCTCCGGACTTTTGATTATCCTCCCTTCGTCCCGCAGGAAGGATTCAATGAAGAAACGCTCGGCATCAGTCTGAAGACTGGATTCAGTCCTGTTGGTTTGGTGAAGCCGTTCGATATGCAGGAGTATGTCGAAAGCTTGTTCGAGTCCGTCTCTACAATGCGGATAAGCGCAAGGAACAAACTCCGAACCGTGAGTGTTGATACCCTAAACATATCACCCACTAACTTCAAAATCAGCCTGGAGAATAAAAAGAGACTGGCAAAAAGTGGTTACGATGCTATTGTCACATTCTTCAACAACCAGGATGAAGAAAAAGATATCTTTGCCTCAGAAGAGGTGAAACAGGTGATGGAGGCTTCGGTCTCGGCATGATATTCAGTCTGTAGTCTGTAATAAAGGGAGAAGCTACAGAATGCGTTTTGGTATTATATGCCCTCCAGTTCCCGGTCACCTGCACGGGATGATGACCATCGGTCGCGAACTGCGACGACGCCGACATGATGTATATCTGCTTGGCATTACCGATGTCGCCCGCCACGCATCTAACGGTTACGTCGATTTTTTCGCGATTGGAACTGCGGAGTTTCCACCTGGAGCTCTGGATTCTTATCTGAACACGATCCGAAACGTTAATCTCCTGACGATTCGCAAGGGAATCGACTGGGCTGGAACGATGTGTCTCGCTCTTTGCCGTGATGGCGCCACAGCGGTAGAGTCTTTGGGCCTGGACGCGTTACTCGTCGATCAGTGCCAGACTGAAGGTAGGACGATTTCCGATCTTACGGGAGTCCCCTACCTTTCAATCTGCAATGCTCTCAACCTTGAGGGCGATGAATCCGGCGAGGCACCTCCTCCTTTCCTGCCGTGGACCCCGGGTGAGGGGATTGCTCTTCGGTGTATTAGAAATCGTTTGGGACATCGAGTTTTCGCTTCCATGATGGCTCCAATCGTTTCCCAAACGAACGAATTCCGGAAATCCCGTGGGCTTCCTAGCATCCGAAGGTGGGAAGAGTGTATTTCATCTCTTGGAGCTATCAATAACCTAACTCAGGGCATTGATTTCCCGCGCGGCACACAGAAGCGACCGATGTTTTACACAGGACCTTATCTGGATGAACGCCCGAATGACGTACCGTTTCCTTGGGAACAGTTGGACGGTCGATCGCTTGTCTATGCCTCTATGGGTACACTACACACTGCGAAATGGCATATTTTGGAGTCGATCGCAAGTGCATGTGCCAGCCAGCCTGTACAATTGGTGGTCAGCCTAGGGCAGTGGACGAAAGACAGCAAGACCAGAGAACTGCCAGGTAATCCTATAACCGTTCCCTACGCTCCGCAACTGGCGTTACTAGCACGAGCGGCTGTAGCCGTTACGCACGCAGGCGCTAACACAGTAATGGAGGCCCTTTCTCACGGATGCCCGCTTGTTGCTATTCCACTCGCCAGCGATCAGCCCGCAATAGCTGCACGTGTGGCTTGGGCGGGCGCTGGTTTAGTCGTGTCACCGGGTAAGGCTACTCCTGGGCGGCTGCAAACCGCAATTTCTAGCGTTCTGCAGCAGAAAAGTATCCAGCTCAAGGCAGAGGCGCTGCAACAAGAAATTCTTGAGGCTGGAGGCGTTGTTGCTGCCGTTAATGCAATCGAAACGGTATTCAGGGTTACCACGCCGACAACCATTGAGTCACCGTAAAGCGTAAACCAAATAAACGTCTGACCCTCTGAGGATGTCGCTCTGCCCAACGCTAACCGTCCCGAATTGCTGTTCCCGAAGCAAGCTTTCAATTCTTTGCAAACGTCCGTCAATGTCATGTACTTCAATAACTGCTTGGTGAACTATAGGCCAGCAACTATCGAGTCCGCTCAATAGAAGTTCTTCCGATTTCTCAACGTTAATCTTTAGCAGATCGATATTCGCGATACCTTCTTCCAATATCACATCCGCTAATCGGCGCACCGGGCAGAGGACGCGCTCGAACCGGAAATGGCGACGCAGAGTTCGATCGAGAACCAGCCGCCGAAGAAAGACAGGCATCACGCTAAGCGCCTGAAGGCGCGGTGGCGTATTAATACCGCTGGAATTGCGAATCAGCGTCTCACGGAGTTTCAAATATTCGGCAGTAGTATCTTCCGGAAAAGCGCTGGACAAGATAGGTGTTTCCGGATGATAAGCAAACTCAAGTTTCCTTTCTATGTTCCCCAGCGCACATTCATATACGTGAACCTGGACTGGGACCATACGTGCTACGTTGCGGCGGAGCATGGAAGCGGTCTGTGGAATGGGTTCGAAAGCATGGATTGTTGCGCTTCCCTTGCACATTGCCGCAACCATGCCAGCAAACACACCGATGTGGGCCCCTGCGTCTATCACCGTGGCCCCTGGTTTGAGGTGTACACCATGCTGGAAATAAGATTTGCAGTCTTCGTAAATTGCAAGTGCCTCATCCCGGTTAGGACACTCTAACTGAATTTGGTCTGAGAAAGTGACGTAGGATTGCTTCATAATTGATTTACGTTCTTTTTGGATAGCACGAGGTCAATCTGTCCTGTCACACTACTTACCCGAATCGGTCCGCGGATTTGTACGGGACGCGAGATTCGCTCGGGATAGAGGAACCTCCAGGGAGCATAGTTGTTCTTAATGTGGTAAGGTCGGAACCCGGCATCGAGCAACGGACTTAAAACATCTTCACAAGTCATCTTCTGCTCGCGGCTGGATGCTGGCCACAGTGACGGACTGATCTCGATGACTATCTCCACATCTGGGCGGAGCAATCCGAGAGAAGGAACTAAGCCTCGTAATACCTCGGCTTCCGCTCCTTCGACATCAATCTTGATGATTTTGGCTGTTTGCAGTTCTTTTTCGGTGAGTAGCGAGGATAGCGGACCTGCAGAAACTGTGCAACGCTGCCGAAATGAGTCCCGTAAGACTGTTGTGGACCAACCCTCAATTCCCATTCCCTTCGGTCCGAGGGAAAAGGGAATCATTCCAGTCCGTTCCGAAGCCGCACCATTTAGTGTCCGGACGTTGGTGCAGCCTGGATTAAGGGAGAGGTTATTTTCAAGCACGGTAAACGTGTCTGGCGAGGCTTCGATTGCTACTACATTCCCATCGCTGCCGACGGCCCGCGACGCCAGAATAGAGTGATAGCCCACGTGCGCTCCGACATCAATGAAAGTGTCTCCGGGGTGCAACTCCGAGGCGATAAAGGCCGATATGTCGGGTTCCCAGACCCCGTAGAGAAAAATGCAGGTTTGAATGCCATCGGGCAAGGAGCATTTTATTTCGGAACCATAACGGGTTTTGGCTGTTACGCTCAGCGGAGCGTTAATCGCAGAAACTACCCTCACACAGCCGTAGAGTGCTAACTGAATTGGGAAAGCAACCGTGGCATACGTGCCGTAGAGCCACAAGGGTGGGTCTGGGTTCTCTTTTTGCATATTGGTAGCAATGGAATGCACCCCATCCAGTAGGATGGATAATGATGGCACTGATTTGGTTCCCATTAATCACTTATTAATTAATAACTTATTGCTCTGTTGCACAAACTTTATCAATTGAGATCGTCGCAGTCAATGGGGGTATGTCAATTTGATGGCTTATGGCTTGTTCTGACAACACATAGCGGTATCTCTTAACGAGATGCATAAAGATTATAGATGTTTGAACCCTTTAATCCTTCTTCTTGGTCGGTAGCAATGATATTAAAACCATTTTGAGAGAGCAAAGATTCGATAGTTTTTAGCCTATTATCTATATTATGGATCTCAACAACAAGCTGCTGAACTTTCGACCAATCTTCTGTTGTAAAGCCATGCATGACATCCAATTCGGCTTTTTCAACGTCAATTTTTAGAAGCTCAATTCTTGAGATATTATTTTCTCGAATCACTTCACTTGCTTTCCGCAACTGACATTGCATAGGAGTATTTTGAAAGAATAAATTCAGCATTGGTTTGAATTCTTCTTGCGCTGTTTCTGGCAAATTTTTAAAAATAGCTTCCTGAAGCTCTATTTGTTCTTGTTGAGTATAGGGATAACCAGTTGACATAGCCGTGGCATAGGTATGGTAAGCAAAAGTGACCGTTGCATTTTCTTGTCCTAATCCAAATGGAAACGCTTTGAGATGTTCTGCATCTATATGCTGAAAATTCTTATTCAAAGCCTCATAAAGAATTGGTATTGGTTCAAAGGCATAGATATAAATACCGCTGTAGTGTTGTGTGAGCCAAAATGAGAATAGCCCTATATTTGCTCCCACATCAAATACGATAGAGTTATCCTCTAAATGGATATCATATTTAAAATATTGCTCAACTTGATTATATACTATTGGAACTTCTTCAGGATTAACGCAATAGATTTCCGTTTCTTTTAAAGTTGTTACATTTAGATCCATAATATACCTTACTCTTATTTTAATTAACCAGTTGAATCCTTATATAGCAATCCTAAATCATTTGTAAATTTCTGACTCCCTCCCCTTGGTAAGGGGAGGTTTGGGGTGGGGTAAAAAATTTACGACTCATTTAGGAGTGCTATATAGGATAAACCAGTTTCGGCTATACTACTTTTTTTGTCACAAATCTTAGCAATTTTACGTGTTGCAATCAGTCAAAACTGGAAAAACTTCGAGGCAGATGCGATTCTCGAATATTAGAAGTATCTATCTATCAATACTTCGGAAAGTTTTTCTATGGCTGAATGACTTATCCTCTAGGACTTTGAGCCACTGTGGATAATTAAATCAAAGTCATGTCCACCCCTGACTTGCATTTAATTCGACTTTTTCATGCTCCTTAGCCTGTAAAGCTTGTAGTATCGTTCCAAAAACTGTCCGGAGTATTGATCTATTAACACCGCCAGATACACTACTATGGACAGTCTTTAAGCAGCCAAAGTACCATAAAGAAGGAAGGCTATGGAAATTTAAAATTAAATTTGGGTCTAAATATAACTTGTTAATAAAGGTGCCAACACCCGTAGGCGTTGCGTTTGGCTCAAGAGAATATGGATATTCATCGGCTAATTATCTATTGAGGAATTGGGAAAGTAGAAAATCATTAGTTGTTGGACAGATGCTTTACTCATATCAAATCAGGCGGCTACTTTCCCAATTGATGTATCACCTGGTTGAGACGCTTTAACTATCGTACTTGAGCTGGCAGGGTATGTCTACCTGTGCTACTTTCGCAAAGATGAGCCGTTGATGGGAGGCGATCGCCAATGCTCTGTAGCTTCGCAGACTCAATAAAATGGATGCCGACAAGCGTGAAATATTTTGACCCACTAACTGAAATTAGCACCAGTTTATGCATCTGTATGTAGTTTTTTTAACACTTTCCCAAATAAAGAATACCGGGTCGTGCAACAAAAATCTGTGGGATACGTCGAATTGAGTGAGTGTCAATCCTAAAAACAGATGAATTGCTTACTATAGCAATCCTAAATCATAATCAAGGTTATGATACAATTATATGCAATACTTGAGTATGACAAAAAAAATGAATAACTTACAACTGCCACAAAAAGACATGGAAAAAGAAATATCCCAATTAGAATCTTTCATTAAAAGCGATATCGATGTAAGAGAACTAAAACGAGCAATAGCTGTCAGGATGGCGCAAGAAGGTAAGCTGTACCATGAAATTAGCAAAATTTTAGGTGTAAGTGAATTCTTTGTTGGTTATTGGAAAAAGATTTTTAAAACCCAAGGAGTCGAAGGAATAAAACTAGGATATAAAGGCTCGCGAGGGTATTTGACAGAGCGACAAACGGATGTATAGCCTTTCTCACAAAGATGAGGTACAATAACAGCAGTGTGTAAACCAGTTAAAAATATTTTCTGATGTAACTTGCTCGAACGCAAACTCAATGGCTTTTCCTAATTCTTGATAATTAGTAGTCT
>NZ_JBARVX010000655.1:0-2537 GCF_049646505.1 Microcoleus sp. | reverse complement strand
GCAACAGTCTCGCGCCACTGTTTAGAGAATACAGAAATCTCAGAGATCGATCGCGCGCCTCTCTCATAAATCCACTGGTACAACTGCTTCCCGCGATAAGCGGGTTGCCCGTTTTGCTGCACCCACTCCGTTAACTCAGCCAAACTCGCGCCCAACAACGGCGGAATTTTACCAGACTCAACAGACAAAGCAGCAGTCTTGCGAGACTGATTCGCACCCCTGGAATTACCAGAAGAGTGCACCTGAGAAACGGAAGTAGAAGGCATAGGTCATCAGAAAATTTAAAGCCACCCTCCATACTAAAACTTTTCGACCAAAGCGGCTGGCAATCATCCTAAAGAAGACCGGGCGGTTGAAACCGCGTCTATACAGACAAAACCCACCTCCGTGGGTTGAAGACCGGGCGGTTAAAATTACTTTGTTTTCTTCAGTCCGCGGAGGCGGACTTCGTTCGTGTAGACGCGAATTCTATTCGCCGTCTGATCTTTCTTCAGTCCGCGGAGGCGGACTTCGTTCGTGTAGACGCGAATTCTATTCGCCGTCTTCGTTCGTGTAGACGCGGTTTCAACCGCCGTCCGATCTGACAAAAATATCCGCAAAAAGTTATTTTTCGGCAAAATTCCCCAAATATTGCGTGTAAATGACCGCAGCCCCCTAAAATAAACTCTGGAGTTTATTTTAGGGTATGCAATCTGACTGCTTTCCATCACAATTAATGCAACTTTTATGGTGCTAGATATTCTTGCGCTGCCCTTAGCGTTTCAATTTACATCCCCAGGCCCGATAATTTTTCAACTAGGCCCTCTAGCTATCCGTTGGTACGGGCTGTTGATAGCTTCTGCGGTCTTAATTGGGGTCAGTTTGTCCCAATATTTGGCCGAAAAGCGCCGCGTCAACCCAGAATTGCTGGGCGATTTAGCAATTTGGCTGGTTCTGGGGGCTATTCCCTGCGCTCGAATTTATTACGTGGCTTTCGAGTGGCCGCAATACGCCCAAAGACCTGAAGATATTATTGCGATTTGGAAAGGCGGAATTGCTATTCACGGGGCGATTTTGGGCGGCACGATCGCAGCTTTAATTTTTGCTAAAATCCAGCGAGTTTCTTTTTGGCAATTGGCAGATTTAGTAGCCCCTTCGGCAATTCTCGGTCAGGCGATCGGGCGCTGGGGAAATTTCTTTAACTCCGAAGCTTTTGGCAGTCCTACAGATTTACCTTGGAAACTTTATATTCCGCCAAACAGCCGCCCGATCGCCTATGCTAATTTTGAATACTTTCACCCCACATTTCTCTACGAATCTCTGTGGAATTTGACAGTATTTGGGTTGCTTCTGACTTTGTTTTTCCGCGATTTGCAGGGAAAAATTAGGTTGAAAATTGGTGCTTTGTTTTTGGTTTACCTGGCAGCTTACAGTTCCGGTAGAGTCTGGATTGAAGGGTTGCGAACTGATAGTTTGATGTTCGGGCCGCTCAGGGCTGCACAGATGGTAAGCTTGACTGGAATTGTGTTAGGTTTGGGCGGGTTGGCTTGGCTTTATTTGCTCGATCGACCTTTACCCGATGTTGTCTCCCCCAATAGCGATCGGGCAAATGTCGATCGCAAATCCCCAGAGGATCAATAAAAAACCCCAGAGAAATTAATCTCTAGGGTTCAAAACCAGGGTGCATCTACCATCCCTTACTTCCAGCCAAAATAGGTGCATCCGGAAGCGCCGGTAAATTTAGCAAATTTTTTAGCAGCCATGAGTTTGACAGAAATTGAAGCCCCCCTGAAAGGGGTGTACATTGTAGGTGCAGGCCCGGGAGACCCGGATTTGTTGACTGTTAAGGCTCAAAAATTACTGGCTGCAGCCGATGTGATATTATTTGCCGATTCCCTAGTTCCAGAGCAAATTTTGCAGGGAGTGCGCGCAGATGCTGAAGTTATCCAAACTGCAGATAAGACTCTCGAAGAGATTGTACCTTTGATGGTGGAGCGAGTGCGCGCCGGGAAAAGCCTCGTCCGCCTCCATTCCGGCGATCCCTGTCTCTACGGGGCTGTGGGCGAACAAATGCAAGCTTTGGCCGAGGCGGGAATTGCTTTTGAGGTAATTCCGGGAATTAGCGCTTTCCAACTAGCCGCAGCAAAACTTAAAATTGAGTTGACAGTTCCCGGAGTTGTGCAGACAATTATTTTGACCCGAATTAGCGGCCGCACTGAAGTACCAACACGCGAAGAATTGGCGAGTTTAGCGGCCCATCAAGCGAGTTTGTGCCTGTATTTGAGTGCCCGCCATGTCGATCGAGCTCGAGCTAAATTGATGGAACATTATCCATCGGATTTACCAGTGGCGATTTGTTATCGCTTGGGCTGGCCGGATGAAAAAATTGTCCTGGTTCCCCTTGACAAAATGGCGGTTGCTACCCGCGAACATAATTTGTTTAGAACGACCATGTATGTAATTAGTCCGGCGTTGGGAAAAGAGGCCCAAGGGCGATCGCGCTTGTACCATCCAGAGCACGATCGGCTTTTCCGTCAGTAGTCATTAGTCAGTAGTCA
>NZ_JBARVX010000654.1:0-10114 GCF_049646505.1 Microcoleus sp. | reverse complement strand
GCAGTACAATCGATCGATACTGCATATGAGGAATCCCCATGTCAGACCAGTTTTCGACCGAAATTAGCGATCGCATCTGCACTCACATGAACGAAGACCACGCTAGTGCTGTAGTCCTCTACGCTCGAGCCTTTGGCGGCAAACCAGAGGCCGCGGAAGCTCAAATGCTCGCGATTGATGCTAACGGCATGGATTTAACCGCTCGAGTCAATGGTGAAACTTTGCCTGTTAGAGTTAAGTTCGATCGGCCTTTAAAAGATGCCGAAGATGCTCACCATACTCTGATTGAAATGGTGAAACAAGCCCGACAAGCTGCTAAATAGCCAAATCCCCACTATTCTGTTATAATTTTAACGTTTGTAGTAAGAACTTTAGTCCTGTTAAATATTTTTCCCGAACTCAAGTCCTTACTACAAACAATACTTTTAATAAAACTTAAATCTAAAATATCAAATAAAATGACACAAAACCTTCCTAAACCAAGAGAATTTGATGCCGTCAAAGGCGGTCACAACAACAACCCATTCGAGGCACTGGTAACGCGACTAGATTTGATGATTCGCGCTCGCTACTCGCTGCTGTATATTGTCGGCGCAGAAGAGGAACCGATCGAAGCTGTAATTGCACAAGTAGCTTTGCAAGTAACTCCCGCGCGCCGAGTGTTGTTCTGGGATATCGTGCGCGGCTGGGAAGATAACGGTTCTGCAAAAGGTTCAGTAATGGCGGCGCTCGATCGCATCGGCAAGACTGCTGTAGAAGAATATACCATATTTGTACTGCGGGATTTGCACCCTATTTTGAGAGCTCCCTACACCGAAAGAAATGCTCCGGTAGTGCGGGAATTACGAAATTTAACGCGGGAATTGAAACGCAGCAAAAAAACAATAATTCTCACTTCTCACTCCCTAGAATTGCCCGAAGAATTGAAAGAGGAAGTAACAGTAATTGATTTCCCTTTGCCCGATGTCCCAGAAATCAATCATTTAATTTCCCACATTGTAGAAAAGCCCGAACAGTTGCAAGTTAGCGGTTTAGCAAAGGAACAATTAGTTAAAGCTTGTCAAGGTTTGAGCCGCGCTCGAATTAGGCGGGTTTTAGCTAAAGCTTTGGCGGCCAAACAACAAATTAATGAGTCAGATATTGAGGGAGTTTTGGAAGAAAAACAGCAAGCAATTCGCAAAACCGGAATTTTGGAGTTTTTCAACTCGCGAGAATCTCTCAAAAGTGTCGGCGGATTGGAGAATTTGAAGCAGTGGGTAAAGATGCGGCAAGATGCTTTTACTGACGAAGCGCGCCGCTACGGTATACCCAATCCTAAAGGCGTTTTGTTAGTAGGAATTCAAGGAACGGGCAAATCTTTATCGGCGAAAACAATCGCCTCGGAATGGCGTTTGCCGCTGCTGCGCTTGGATACTGGGAGGTTGTTTGGCGGCGTGGTCGGGGAAAGCGAAAGCCGGGTTCGGCAAATGATCCAATTGGCAGAGGCGATCGCACCTTGCGTTTTGTGGATTGATGAAATAGATAAAGCCTTCGGCAACATTATCAGCGGGGGCGACGGCGATTCGGGAACTTCGCGCCGGGTATTCGGCAGTTTGATTACTTGGATGCAGGAAAAAACCAGCCCGGTGTTTATTGTCGCAACTGCAAATAACGTCCGAATTCTTCCGGCGGAGTTGCTGAGAAAGGGCAGATTTGATGAGATTTTCTTTTTGAATTTGCCCTCAGAATCGGAACGGCAAGATATTTTTAAGGTGCATTTGCAGCGTTTGCGGCCGACTAGATTGCGCGAATTTGATTTGGATGTTTTGGCGAAGTCTGCTAAGGATTTTAGCGGTGCGGAAATTGAGCAAGTTGTAATTGATGGATTGTACCGGGCTTTTGGGACTTTTGTGAACGGGCAGCGCCGAGATTTGACGACGGAGGATGTTTTGAGGTCGATCGAGGATACAGTACCTTTAGCTGCGATCGCCCGATCGCAAATTGAAGATTTGAAGCAGTGGGCGGCCCAAGCGGGAGCGAGAACAGCTTCTAACGATACTCGATTGATTGATGAATTGAAGCGCTACAGCAGGCCGCTGGGTGAAGATGCGATCGACAATTAACCAAATTTCTGTTTGTAGTAAGGACTAAAGTCCTAAATTTTGCGGACGGTCATCCTCACTACGAACCCAACCTAAAAACATCCGCAAAAATCGCATTTTCCCCAACCATTCTACTCGCAGCAGGCGAATCGTAAACCACTAACAGCGAATTCTCCTTCCCCAAATATGGAAACAGGCTCAATCCCTCAGCATTGTCCGTACCAACCTTAAAAGGCAAGTCAAACAATACCTCCAAATCTCCCCCATCTTGTCCAGTAATACTGTCGCCCTCACGCCCTAAAATTCCCTTCAACCGAAAAACCCTCGTCGCCCCCGATAAAGTCATCGTCGGCCCGCCTAAAATAATCAAATCTTCCCCATTAAAACACAATTCTCGCACGCCCAAACCGTTCAAATCGACAAAATGTTTTTTGTACAATTTCCCTGCTTCCCCAATTTCCTTAAGCCTTAAAACTCCCGGTTCTGCTTCTTCAACTTCCAGCTCTAAAATTATCGCCCAACCCCGCAGCACCGGCCCCCGCAAACCCAGAAAAATGCTCTCTCCCCGCACCGCCAAGCCCTCAATATCGAAGCCATTTTCTTTGCTCGGAATTGGCACAGAAAAATAAAAGCCGAGATGTTTGTCATCTTGCAGCGCATCTGTCAGCAGATTGCCCGTTTCAGTCCGCTCAAGGCATCCCGCCGTTAATTGAATTTGGGGATTTTCAGGATGGGAAATTGACTTGTACAAAATCCCGTCTTTTACAGGAAATTTTGCTAGCAAATAGCGGTTGACATCTGTCTTAATTGTGGCCAATCTTTCGAGATCGTCTTCGGAATCTTTACCTTTAGGTTTTTTGCGTTTTGTGCTGTGAGAACCGACCAGCCAAAGGCAATTGTTGCTGAAATCAATTCCTTCAATATCGATTTCGTCGTCTGCCGATAAATCGATAAAATCTCCGATCGCAAATTTTTGATGTTTTCCAAAAACATGAGGTTCCACAGGCGACAAACATTCCAGCGAAGTCCCCTCATCGGAACCCACCCACAAATGACCGTCGGGAGTTAAAGCAACAGCGGATAAATCTGTAATAATCTCGCTCGCTTCGCTGTTAAATTGCAGCAGCAGGCGACCTAGCAAAAAAGATTCTGACATAATTATTAGCACCAAAACTCTGCTTGCGGTAAGTAATTATAAGTGACATACTCCCACGTCAAGCCTCGTGGTGCTATGACGTGGGCATCTTTGCAGCCCGATGAAGGGTGTGCAAAATTTCCTTCGCGGTACTATCATCTATAGTTCCTACTATAGAAAGATTCCCGCTACGGCGTTTTATCAAGAGAGAAAATGTCCAACCCCAACTTCTTTAAATTAATCGCGGCATTAATATCGCGATCGACCATTAAAGAATGCTGCTCATCCCAATAGTCTCGCATCCCGCAATCGGTGAAAACAATTTCATTCCGATAGCATAGAACCATTGAAGTATAAGCAGGTTTTTGCGGAACGACGACTGACCCAGCTTTTTCGGCTATGTATTCCAGCGTCTTGAAAAATTGACCGAACGCAGCATCCAGCCAAGACTTATTTAGTCCTGATTTAGCTGATTGACCGTTTGGGAGGTAAGTACCCTCATTATCTTGCTTAACTTTATTCCGTTTTGTTAAGCCTTTTAAGTTTAAGTCCTCATGAAAAAAGAATTTAGCTCCAGACCAGACAAGTCTGTGAGCTGTTTTGTAGTGGAAATCTTGGCGAGAACGCGCTATTTTTTGGTGCTGTCTCGCTTCTTTTTTGGCTAATTTACGTCGGCACTTAGAGCCACGCTTCCGTTTGTTCCGCTTCCTTGATATCTGGTCTAACTTAGCTTGGTTTTTGCGAAGCGGTTTCAACGAAGGTAGCTTTTCCCCTGACGATGTTGCTAAATAGACATTTTCATGTAGCACCGCATCCAACCCAATTGAGTTATCCCAGTTTGGGGTAACTTTATCAGGAATAAACTGGGGTACTGAAGCGTCTTCAAGCATTATCTGGATGAACCAACCGTCAGCCTTTCTAGTTACACTAATTTGCTTTGGGGTGAATCCATCGGGGATTGGGCGGTGCATCCGAACTTTTATGACACCCAACTTCGGCAATCGGATATAAAACCAATTCTTGCGAACCAGCTTAATCCAGTCGTTATTAGCCGTAGAAAAAGTCATCGTCCGGTAATCCGCTTCAGTCTTGAATCGGGGCTTACCCGATCGCCCGCCTTTACTGTCCCCTACGATAAACCGCTCAAAGGCTTGATCTACTCGCTTAGAAACATCTTGCAGAATAGTTGAATCTACCTGCTTGAAGTCCAATAGCTCGCCACTGTGGAAGACTTTTACTAGGTCTTTTTTGATGACTGGTAATTGTTGTTTTTGGGAATAGTAGTTAGGCTTCGCGCGGGGCGTAAAGATGCTAGCAACTAATGGGCAAGCATTTATAGCAGTCCGGTTACTCTCCCACCAATCAAATCGATCGCCTAGCTGCCTGTTGTACCAATAGCGACAAATTCTCAACCAATGATTTAGGCTTAACTTTTGAATGGTGTTGGGATAGAACTGATACTGATATGTTACTTTCATTGCGCTACGACCTTTACGCATTTGCTGAGAATAAAAATACCATAAAAGACTATATTGTGTCAAGCAATAATTTAATAATTATGTCAAGTAACGATGTTGGCAAATAAAGAACTTATTGTGCTTTGATGTCGTCATCCACACCTTCATTGCTCGCCCGCTATGCTGGCGAGGACATGAAAATGTGGAATCCTCGATTCACGCGCCTCTCATCCCACACTAATCGAAGCGATATAGTGTGGGGATTCCCGTCTGACTAACTAAAATTGCTTGAAACTGATATCTAGCCAGAGGTGCAATAGTCCGCCAGGGAATTAATTCCCCGTCTCAAAGGTAAAGTCGGTTAAAACTGATATCTTGCACCATTCGTGTGGAAGCTTTTTATGGGCGGGCTCTCCTGCCCAACCCTACTCCCCACAAGAAATTCACTCTTTGTGGAACAGGCTGTCCGGCCTGTTAAGCGAGAATGGTGCAACATCTGGGTTAAAACCAACTGAAAACTTATATTGAAAACTCAAATAAATATAATGTTCAGTCCTCAGAGAGATGACTTCCGCTCTTTCGACAGGAATTTTGAACCCCTGGCAGCCCCGCAGCACCAACCGCAGCCGGCGGTGATGATTCAGCAAACCGAACCTCCACAGACGGATAACACCCTAATTGAAACATTAACATTTCAGTTACATTTAGTTACTATAAGGAAACAGAGAAAAAAACTTCTTGTCTATAATATCAGAGGTAGCCAATTATGAACGGTACATTTCGCGTCGGCAACCTGTTTGGAATTCCCTTTTATGTCAACGTATCTTGGTTTCTAGTTCTGGGCTTAGTAACTTGGCAATACGGCGGCGCACTAGCTAACCTGTTTCCCGCATTAGGGCCCGTAGTGCCTTGGATGCTGGGATTGTTCACAGCCCTGCTGTTATTTGCTTCTGTCTTAGCCCACGAATTAGGACACAGTTGGGTAGCTATCAAACAGGGAATTGGCGTGAAATCAATTTCGCTATTTCTGTTTGGCGGGCTGGCTAATTTGGAAAGAGAATCGAAAACCCCAGCCGAAGCATTTTGGGTCGCCATTGCAGGCCCGTTAGTTAGCTTATTTTTGTCGGGTTTGTTAACTGCGATCGGCATCGGTGCTGGTCTCACAGGCCCCGCAGCCGCCATCGTCGGACTTTTAGCTTCCATCAACTTAGTTTTGGCTTTATTTAACTTAATTCCCGGTTTGCCTCTCGACGGCGGCAACATCCTCAAAGCGATTGTCTGGAAAATTACCGGCAACCCTTACAAAGGCATAATTTTTGCTAGCCGCGTCGGTCAAATCATTGGTTGGATTGCCATTGCTACAGGCATATTCGGTAATATTTGGAATCTAGTAATTGGTTGGTTCTTGCTGCAAAATGCAGGTCAATCCGCACAATACGGTACTGTTCAAAACGAACTAGCAGGGCTGACAGCCGCAGATGCTCTTACCGCCGAAAGTCCGATCGTCCCTGAAAACTTGTCGCTCAGAGAATTTGCCAACAACTACGTGATCGGCAATGCTCAAAACTGGCGCCGGTATTTGGTAACAGATGATGCCGGACAACTCGTAGGGGCGATCGAAGTTGACGAGCTCAAAACCATTCCTACCGGAAGCTGGCCCCAAGTTTTGGTGAAAGAACTCCTCAAGCCGATCGAATTTTCCACCACCGTCAAACCAGAATTATCCCTCCTCGAAGTCGTCACCCTTCTCGAACAACTGAAAGTGCAAGAACTCCCCGTCATTCGCGAAAACGGTGTCCTCGTGGGACTTGTAGAAAAAGCAGAAATTGCCCGCCTGCTACAAAAACGAGCTCAAGCAGACCCTGCTTGATACCCTCAGATACTTGACAAATAACACCACCTTCCCAAAATAATCCAACTGTAGGGAAGATCCTAACTCTGGCAGTCATCAGTTATAGCCAATTCTGCCATCGAAAATCTTCAATCCGAAGATCGAAAATGATGGTATAATAATTAACCCCCTCGATTACCCTTACCAAAAGGGCGATCGGGGGGGTTAACTGTAGGCTCACAAAAGTCAAGTAAAAAATTAAATTATTAGCTGCAAATCAACGATGATAATTATAATAGTCTTTTAATCAACTGAGCGAGGACGTTATGCCATCTCAGGACTTTTCCTCTCAACCCGAAACACAAGAGTCAAAAGTTCTCCATGCTCTCACAAACAATATATTGCCCGATGAGTTCGCGCCTCAACCAAAAGCTCAACTAAAACAATCCGAACTCACCGTTTTCGCAGCTCAAGAAAATATTTACAAATTTTTTATAAATCAGATTGAATCCTCAGCATCAGAAGTAGTTTTGCAACAATTTAAAAAAATATTTATCGAACAAATTGCTCCAGTTAACCCCAAAGTAATTCAAGCCCTGCACGTAATCATTGAATTTGACAGCCAACAAGAATTCAACAACTTATTTAAACGCTGCTGCTACATCTTAATAAATAACTGGACAAGTCAGAGAAAATACCAACTTGCTCGCGACTTAATTAAAATTATTAGCCAGAGAAGCCTCAGCGAACCCCACCCGGACAATTGTCTCAAAATACTGAGAGTGTGGGTGACAAACTTTATCAAAACCCAACATTACGAAGACCTCAAATTATCTGTATTCAAGTACGGCGACTACCATCCGCTAGAAAATAACTGGATTTTTCGCTATCAGCCTTATTTGCTAGCCGCTCAATATCTAAATACTAAAAACACCATCGAAGAACGTCAAGCTGCCCAACTATTGTCGCAGCAGCTAAAAGACAAGTACAAATTCGATTTAGCCATGTATACATCGCGGTCTCAGTCGCCCACAGCCCAATTAGAAAATCATTATAATCCCACACTTTTAGGAGATGAAGCCCTGCGTTTAATCAAAATAATTTTGGTAAAACAAGGCTCATTGAATTATCGAAACTTAGCCAATATTTTTATCAATCAAATTCAAAATATTACCTACAAGCAGTTTAAAAAATCTCTGATTAACTATTTATTTTATTACAAGCAAAATTTATATATTACAGAGATTGACCGCGAACAAATAATTAATATTTTAGAAGATTTTCATCCAGAAAGTGATGAAGAAACTTTGACCGTTAGCCTGCATCTGAGAACTTGCAATTATCTAATCAAATCCTTGACTGTGGAACATTCCGGGGAACCGACAGCCTTATTTCTACTGTGCGCCGCTAAACTAAATCCTTTAACACTAGCAATTTTGATGCTCAAAATAATTTTGATTTCTGCCTATTCCCGAACCTATTTAGAACTTTGTTTGGCTCGATTAATTGAATACTATCAGGATAAATCGGCTGCTGAATGTCAGTGGCTGATTAATTTTTTAGAAGTTTGCCAGATTGCTCTAACTCTATATGAAAAAAATGTTCAATACAATCTAGTGAATATGTCAGAAAAGCATCAAGAAGAACTGTTGTTTGTTGACCTCAATAACTGTCGAGTGTTTTCTCAACACAAACAAATTAAACTAGATAAAGATTAGTCAGTTGGCAGTTGTCCGTTGGCAGTTGTTAGTTGGCAGTTGTCAGTTGCTCGTTACCAGGAAGAGCCTGGTAATGCAGGTGCGGAGGAAGAGCCTCCTTTTATCTGGCAACTTACAGGAGAGAGGACTGTAGGAGGTGTTTAAGTTATTAAGTTTTCGCTCCTTAGTTGTTAGTTGTCAGTTGTTAGCAGTTGTTATACCAAATCCGAGTAACATACCCCCTTTATCATTCGGCGGTTGAAACCGCGTCTACACAAACGATGTCGGCCCCAATGCCGACTGGTTCATAAAGGGAATCCAAACCCGAATTTGGTATTAGTTGTTATTAGCTAAAGCCAACTGCCAACAACCAACTGCCAACTGCCAATAACTAACTCCCCAAGTCATCATTTATTGGCTGTGGGTAATATCAATTCCGGCTGCATCGGAATAATAAAATCGAGTCAACAGTCATGGGCATTGGCCATTGGCCCGCGCAGGGCATTGGGCGGAGCGAAGCGGAGGGATTGCAACAGTCAACAGTCAACAGTCAACAGTCCGTAGGGGCGGTGCCAAGAGTGCCCGCCCTCTTAACAGTCAACAGTCAACAGTCAACAGTCAACAGTTAACAGTCAACAGTTAACAGTCAACAGTCAACAGTCAACAGTTAACAATCACCTGACGGTACAACCGGAATTGATATTACGCAGCTACAGCTCAACTTCTGCAATTAAATCGAGTATTTTTTGATAATCAAAATTATCTAAATGATTCATCAAAACTTTGGCAAAAACATCATTTTCGCTGCGAATTTCCTCAATAGTTGTAGCAATTAAATCGAAGTCTGCCTCGCGCACTGCTTGTTTGAGATGGCTCGTCCATTCAGGAGAAACTTTCGGCTTCGAGTCAAGGGTAAATATTTCAGCAGTATCAAATATTTCTGGTTTGACGGTAATTGAACTCTCCGAAAAATCTGTGGATTCAACTGGGGCGACTGCTGTAACAGCTTGAATGTCAAACTTAAAGACTGTACCCCGTCCCACTTCGCTCTCGGCGGTAATTTCGCCGCCCATTAATTTTATGAATTCGCGGCTGATATTTAATCCTAATCCCGTACCTTTTTGAATTTTTTTTCCAGATGAACTTTGGACGAACAATTCAAATATACTATCTAATTCTTCTGGGTTAATGCCAACTCCTGTATCGGCTACTTCAAAGTGAATAAAAACTTTTTGGGGATTTTTCTCTAAGTTTGAAAAATCTTCTTCTACAGGCTTTGTGTTTCCTTTTTGGTTCGCTCCTACGGTGACTGATACCGCTCCTGTATGGGTAAATTTAAGTGCATTTTCTAATAGATGAATCAGCACTTGCCGCAACTTGAAATCATCAGTTTGCACGTATTGAGGGACATCGGAAGGGCAGTCAATAGTTAATTTGATTTTTTTATTTTTTGCAGGAATTAGGAACATATTTTGCACGTCGCTCAGCAAGCGGTACAAGTCAAAGTATTTGGGGTGGAGTGTCATGCGCCCGCCTTCAATTTTAGATAAGTCTAAGATTCGATCGATCAGTTGAAGCAGGTGTTCTCCGCTGCGGCGAATAATTTTGATATGTTCTTTTTCCGGAACACTTAAATTAGCGCTGGGTTCGATTAATTGAGCGAAGCCGAGAATGGCGTTGAGGGGGGTTCGCAATTCGTGGCTCATGTTGGCGAGAAAGATGCTTTTAGTTTTGTTGCCAGCTTCTGCTGCTAATGCGGCTTCTTTGAGTTGTTGTTCTGCTTGTTTGCGATCGCTAATATCGAGTATAACGCCGTGCCAGACAATATCTCCATTTTCGCGCAATTCCGGTCGAGAATGACCTTGCAGCCATTTGAGCTTTCCCGATGCTGTGACAATCCGCCACTCGTGGGC
>NZ_JBARVX010000653.1:0-1718 GCF_049646505.1 Microcoleus sp. | reverse complement strand
CGTCTTCAATCCGGCCTTCAAAAGAATAGCCAATTTGTACCCCAAACTTTTGACCGTCTCGGAAATAGTTCTCAATCACGTCGGCCAAGTGAGAAACATTGACCATAATCTGATCGAACCCGTGCTGCCGGAGCAATTCAACCAAAAATTCCATCACTGGCTTTTGCAGGATCGGAATCATCGGTTTGGGTATTGTCTGAGTAATGGGACGGACGCGAGTGCCTTTACCGGCCGCCAGAATCATCGCTTTCATTATTAACTTCCTCAACCCTCTATTAATTGATATCAACTCAACACTTAGATGCTAGCGGTTGCGATCGCAGCGATCGCGATCGCAGCACAATCCCGACTTGTTTATAGGCGACATCGTACCAGGCTATTAATGATTTATTCCCTATTTACTCGATTTAAGAAACCAGGAATCGAAAATTACCAACAACTTCGCAATCGGGCTGCCGGCATTCCACGCTCAGCCTCAGAATGTCGGCGAGCAAGGTTCTACCTCGAATCTTAACCGACACAGGGGCAGACTGATTGGTTCCCCAGGTTGACTACCATGCCGTTTAAGTTCACAGCGCCCGGATTTTGAGGTCTTGGTAAAACTCCTCTTGATGCAACTCTACTTTAGACTGAGCCGACAGCAACAACAGAGCCCAAAAAACACCCACGCGGTCGTGATTTGGCAAGTCAACTTCCCCAGCCGGTGGCGGGGGTTCAGGGTCAGCAGGAGAGTGCCAATCGTGATGCTGCCAAAGTTCCAGAAGTTGTTCCAAGTCGAGCCAACCCTCAGCAATTTCAGACCCGCGTTCTGTCAGAAACCGCTCCAGTTCGCTAGCAGTTTCCACCAAATTTTCTTGGTGAGCCAGCTCAAAGATAGCCTGGGCGGCTTGCGATCGCATTTTTGAGGTTGGGCGGCGGCGCGGAGCAACAGTCTGCTCCATTGCTGCTTTCATTAGCTGCAACTGCTCTATGAGCTCAGGGAGAGTCACCGGGCGTTTTTGCGGCAGTTGAGCGACACCGCGACGGCGCAGTTGTCGCTCCAAATGCTGCGGCAAATGTCGCCCTCCCGATTGTTCTGCGTCTTCGAGCGCGGCCTCGTCGGATTCGGGATTCGCCGGCGGTTCATAGAGAACGATACTTTCTGCTTTGAGCAACACCAGCATTGAAGCGTACAAAAACGCTTGGCCCGAGTGGGACAAATCGGAGAAATCCTTACTCGGATCGGCTTCGCAGGTGTTTGTCAGTTGGCTCAAACATCGATCGAACACTTCAATGACTTTAACGTCCCAAGGATCGATTTCTCCCCGTTCTGCCAAATCAATTAAAATTGCGATCCCCTCAGAAATCGTTTCTAAACCATTTTGGTCTCTGGAAACAACCATTCAATTTTAGATTTTAGATTTTATGCTGATACGCTGACCCAGAAAAAAGCCGATTTTTTTCTCCTAAATTTGCTCGTTACCAGGATATGCCTGGTAATGCAAATGCTTTGGCTCTGCCTCCTTACGAACTCGCAACTTACAGGAAAGAAAACTTTAGGATGTGCTTAAGTTATGAAGTTTTCGCTCCTAAGCTGTCGCGCATTTAATTTGCATACTTATGTTAGTGAAAATCTTGTGGGGCGGGCATCTTGCCCGCCCTCACAATGAAAATCAAATGCAGTATAGCTTAAGTAAAGTTCGCAGTACATCAGTCAGCGTCCGTAACTTAAGAGCGGA
>NZ_JBARVX010000652.1:0-1977 GCF_049646505.1 Microcoleus sp. | reverse complement strand
GGGTGGGGTAAAAAACTTACGACTCCTGCAAGGATTGCTATAGTACGACTTCAGATTTTCCCTTCGCAAGTATGATTCATTACTGAGTCATATCGTTTTTGGTTGCATCGTCAGGTGATAAATTAGGTGGCAATTCATAAATAATTCTTACAAGTTTCTACCCGATGTCGGTGCAACAGTCAGTTATTCGATTCACTGTCAACCGTCAACAATCACCTGACGGTATTACCGGAATTGATATCAGGCAGTACACCTGTTGAGATGTTCTGAGCAATCTAAGAGATAAGTTTTCATCTTGCCTTTGCCTTTAACATCAATCATGCCCCTTTCTGCAAACAAATGTTTTTTTGACAACTGCTTGTAGGTGTCTTCTGTCACTTGAATGCAGCCTGGAAAACTGTACTGTTCCATGCGGCTTGCCGTGTTTACGGTGTCGCCCCAGAGGTCGTAACTAAACTTTTTAGTTCCGATGACTCCTGCAACCACAGGCCCGGAGTGAATGCCAATTCGCAGGCTGTGAAATTCTTGTGTTTTGGTGTTTAGCCTTGTCATAGCTTGCTGCATGGCTAGGGCCATTCGGACGATCGCATCGGCACGGTCGTCGCGGAGGATTGGCAATCCAGATGCTACCATATAGCCGTCCCCAATTGTCTTAATTTTTTCTAGCCCGTATTCTTCGGTTAGTTTGTCAAATTCTGAGAAAATAGAATTTAGTTTAAAAATTAATTCAATAGGAGGCATTTCTGAGGCTAGCTTGGTAAACCCTACCATATCAGCAAATAAGACGCTGACATTGGGGAAGTGATCGGCAATTACTAAGTCTGGGATTGATTCTGCTTGCAGCCGGAGCGCGATCGACTCTGGTAAAATATTCAGCAATAATTTTTGAGTTTTCTGTTGACTTTCAATCAACTCCTTGTAAAGTTGAGACTGTTTAATCAAGCGCCGGACTCGCTGAATCAGCACTGGCCAGTGAATCGGCTTCGTCACATAATCTGTTGCTCCTACTTCAAAAGCTTGATTGACAGATTTTTTATCGTCGAGTGCTGTAATCATCAGCACCGGGATTTTTTGTGTTTTGGGATTAGCCTGGAGTTGAGCGCAGCAAGTAAAGCCGTCCATTACAGGCATCATCGCATCCAACAAGACAATATCTGGGAGATTTTTTTGACAAATTTCCAAACATTCTTGTCCGTTTGATGCCTCAGTTACCCGGTAGCCTTCTTTTTCCATGATCCGGCGCGTAAATAGCTGCTGGGTTGCTTCGTCATCTACGATCAGAATTTGGGGCGCGGTTTGCGCGTTTTTTTTAAAGTCAGCACTAATCATGGTAATGTGAAGATAGTATCAAGTTCTCAGTCAGAAGCAGATTTTATTTCTGCGTTGAGATAGATAAGTTCACCCTCGATCGCACCCCAGTCATTGTTAACAAGTGTATAATGTAATGCTCGATTGAGACCTTAACTTCCGACAACTAACGCAAAATAACGCAGTAGATGTAACTTTTTATACGGGTAAATTGTTACGCGGTATTTGAAAAGTTAGCGATTTAGTCGCCGCGCTATTTGGGAGATTCTGTTGAGAATTGTATCAGATTATCTGATAAAGTCTAAAGTTTTGTCATTGGCTAAATGGCCTAATATGTTGAAGATTTTGGGGGAAACGGGCGATCGTCCCGCGCCGCGCTTGGTGCCGTGCATCTAGATTGTCTGTGATGTTGGAGGGCCAGAAGGATTCACGGCGAGTGGGGTGGATTGCCCCGGCAGGCGGTAGGGGCTCGGTGGTAGGGGCTCGGCTTACCAAAAAAAAATATTTTGCAACAATCTCCAATCTCATAAACCCGCCCCTTTTAATCTGGGTCGATCGACCGGACTTGAGATGAAACATAGAATTTAAATGCAGTAAAGCCGATCGTTAACTAGATAGCAAAGCCGCTTTTACCCGCTGATACTCGGCTGCAATTTTACGCATCAGAAC
>NZ_JBARVX010000651.1:0-12976 GCF_049646505.1 Microcoleus sp. | reverse complement strand
AGCTTTAGTCCAACAGCAGCATAATTTGCCATCGCCAAGCAGCACATTACTCCAAGACGCAACCGACAAATTGGAGCAGATAGAAACAAGTTTGCGTGCAGCTTTGGAACGAGAAGAATTCCAAGTTTACTATCAACCGCAGGTCAATGTCCAGACTGGTAAAATCATCAGCGCCGAAGCTTTGGTGCGCTGGCTGCATCCAGAAAAAGGGTTGATTTCGCCCGCCGAATTTATTCCTGATGCCGAAGCAACTGGCTTTATCGTACAGTTGGGCGAGTGGGTTTTGCAGACAGCTTGCAGACAAATACAGGTTTGGCAAAATGCTGGTTTTTCTTTGCAGCAAGTAGCGGTGAATCTGTCGCCCGCCCAATTTCACCAACCGGATCTCAGCAGCAGAGTTGCCGCAATTTTAGCAGAGATTGGTTTGTCAGCGAACTGTTTGGAATTAGAACTCACCGAAAGTTTGATGGTGGAGGATGCCAAAAGTGCGATCGCCACTTTGCAACAATTGAAAGATTTGGGAGTTTCTATCTCTATTGACGATTTCGGCACTGGCTATTCTTCTTTAAGCTATCTGACGCAATACCCCTTTGATGTTTTAAAGATCGATCGCTGTTTTATCAGTAATATCACCGACGGTTGCACAAATGCAGCGATTGTCAAAGCTATTATTGAAATGGCGCACAGTCTCTGTCTTGAGGTAATTGCCGAAGGAGTTGAAACTGAAGCCGAAAAAGATTTTCTGTGGCGCTACGAGTGCGATGCCATGCAAGGATATTTATTCAGTCCTCCTGTGCCGGCAGCGGATTTTGAAAAGTTGCTGGCGGAAGGCAAATAGAATATCGCTGAAGGCAATATTTGTGTTATGATATTCGATCGCGATTGATAAAATCTTAAATTGATGGTTATTTTGTGCTGGATTGGCGATCGTCAGCAATTAGCGAAAAATTAAACGATCGCGATCGCAGGTGTTTTCGATGCGACTCCCGACAATTGGTCATTCCCGGCGATATTGAAGAGACTTCTTGCAAAAATACTTAGAACGGGCTAGAAGCCCGTCCCACAAAAATCTTTTTTCTTGTGGGATGGGCTTCTAGCCCGTCCCAAAATTTGATTAAAAGGACTTTTGCAAGAGGTCTAAGATTTTAGGTACCGCACTCCCGGACGCATCGGACCTCGACCGCCTTTTTTACCCGATTTGTAGGCTAGAATACAGAATTTTCTCCAAAAACCCGGTTTTTGACCGCCCGTGCGTCCAAGACTATACGAATTGCTCGATCGAAAGTGCGATCGCCCGCAATTTAGATCACAATAGTTATTTCAGAAGCATACAAGCTTCAGCTTTGAAAAACTACCAGAATAGTAAATTCTAACCAAAACACCCCTATGGGAAAACCAACAGGCTTTATCGAATTCCTCCGCGAATTGCCCTCCGAACTCTCACCAGTCGAGAGAGTCCACAACTGGGACGAATTTCACCTACCGATGGAGGAAGACAAACTCCGCAGCCAAGGCGCGCGCTGCATGGACTGCGGCATCCCATTTTGCCACACGGGTTCCCTGATTAGCGGCATGGCCAGCGGCTGCCCGATCAACAACCTGATTCCCGAATGGAACGACCTAGTATATCGCGGACTGTGGAAAGAAGCCCTAGACAGACTGCACAAAACCAACAACTTCCCCGAATTCACCGGCAGAGTCTGTCCCGCCCCCTGCGAAGGCGCTTGCGTGCTCGGCATCAACAACCCGCCAGTGACGATTAAAAACATCGAAGTCGCAATTATCGACAAAGGCTGGGATGAAGGCTGGATTACCGCTGAAGTGCCCGCCAAACGCACCGGCAAAAAAATCGCCGTTATCGGTTCCGGGCCCGCTGGTTTGTCGGCTGCGGCGCAACTGAACAAAGCCGGTCATTTGGTAACTGTATACGAAAGAGCCGATCGACCGGGAGGCCTGCTAATGTACGGCATCCCCAACATGAAGCTAGACAAAGAACAAGTCGTGATGCGCCGCCTGAAAGTCCTCGAAGACGAAGGCGTGACATTCGTCTGCAACACCGAAGTTGGCAAAGACTTACCAGCCGAACAACTGCTAAAAGAATACGACTCCGTTGTCCTCTGTACCGGCGCGACAAAACCCCGCGACTTGGGAATCGAAGGGCGGGAATTAAAAGGCATCCATTTCGCGATGGACTTTTTGACAGCCAACACCAAAGCAGTTTTAGATAAGAGCACCAACGGCAACTTCATCTCCGCCGAAGGCAAAGATATCGTGATTATCGGCGGTGGCGACACCGGCACCGACTGCGTGGGCACCTCCATCCGCCACGGCTGCAAAAGCCTGGTACAGCTAGAAATCCTGCCAAAACCGCCCTCGGAACGGGCCGCCAACAATCCCTGGCCCGAATGGCCGAAAGTCTACCGCTTGGATTACGGCCAAGAAGAAGCCGCAGCCAAATTCGGGGACGACCCCCGCGGCTATCTCACCACGGCGACAAGGTTTGAGGGCGACGAAAACGGCAACGTCAAAGCCGTGCACACCGTTGAGGTGGAGTGGGCGAAAAACGAGAAAGGACAGTTTATTCCGAAGCAAATCGCGGGCACGGAGAAAGTGTTGCCGGCGCAGCTTGTGTTGCTGGCGATGGGCTTCCTGGGCCCGGAACAGCCCTTGCTGGATGACTTGGGATTGGAACGCGACGCGCGCAGCAATATAAAAGCCGAGCACGAAAAATATACCACCAGCATTCCGGGAGTTTTCGCGGCTGGTGACTGTCGCCGGGGACAAAGTTTGATTGTTTGGGCGATTAATGAAGGGCGCGGTGTGGCCCGCGAGTGCGACCTTTATTTGATGGGTGAGACGGATTTGCCTTAGTTTGTAGGTGTGGGTCGATAGTCTGCTGTTTAACTATTAGGCGCGCAGATCCCCCCTAGCCCCCCTTAAGAAGGGGGGGACTTGAGTGTTCAAAGTCAACCCCTACTCCCCTTTTTAAGGGGGATTTAGGGGGATATGGTCTCTCCATTAAACGAGAAATATCAAGGTATTCAGGTTTAAGTCATCAGAAAGTAGGGTGTGTCGCCACGAATAATTCTCGATATTTGCTAAGATTCAACGAGCGACGCACCACCACCATCATCAAGGGGGTAAAAGCCCGGATTTAGTATTAGATAATCCTAGCTACAATGTTCTTAATTAAGTTTGTTTACTCAAATATTGTCGCTGTAGTTCGTTGATTCCTTGTCCGCAGCGAAGAACGAAGCAATCTCAGCGCTGATTCCTTGTAACGAAGCAATCCCAGCACTGATTCCTTGTCCGCAGCGAAGAACGAAGCAATCTCAGCGCTGATTCTTTGTCATTGCCAGGAACGAAGCAATCTCTATAGAATGTGTAATTCGCGATCGAATTTAGCAATTCTGTTGATATTGAAGCGCTAAATCTTCGATGAGTTCAACCATTGCCCGAACCATCGGCATTTTAGTGAGAATTTCAACCCAATACCATTGTCCGTTGGGATTGAGTTCGATAAAATAAAGCGTATCATCGTCGTCGCGAATGATGTCGAATGCACCAAAATTTAAGCCGAACTCGTCAAGCATTTGATGAAGTTTGTTGAGGTAATCTATTGGTAGCTCGTCGGGAACATGAACGAGTTTGTCGGGTTCGGTGACGCGCCAATCTAAAGTCACGTCTGCATCGTTGGTATGTTTGGCATCAATGCGACAGACAAAATCATGCTTGCCAATTAATGTAACGCGATATTCTGCTTTTTTTTGAATTCGTTTTTGAATAAAAACAGGTGCTAATCGAATGCTTTCTCGAAATTCCTCAAGCGTTTCTACATCAATGGGACGAGTATAGCAAGCATACTGCTTTTCATCATGTAGGAATCCAGAGTAGCGCATCGGTTTGACAATGCACTTTCCCTGTTGTGTCACAAAGTTGCAAGCAGCATCGTAGGAATTTGTGACGAGTGTTGGAGGGATAGTAATTCCCAGTTTTTGAGCAATGGGGATTTGGTTTATGCGATGGGATGGCAATCTAATTTTGTAGTAATGATTGACCCATCTGGCTTTGGGATAGAGTCCAGACAGGGCATAAATTAAAGATTCTGTTTCCTGTTGGCAATACTTGATTGCCCACTCATCATTAACTTCGGGAAATACTTGATGTTCGTCTGGTTTTCGCCACCAAATTACGCCGATTCTTTTAGCTTCTTTCAATGAGTCTTCAAAAGACAAAAAACTTTGACTGGGATGGCCAGAAGCTTGCCACGAATAAACGTATTTGCTTTTTTGAATAAAACTTTCTGAATTCAATCGAATTGCTAGAATATTTGATTTTTGCAATTCTTTGATAACAACATCCGCATGAATGTCTGTCTCGGAAGTCACGATTAAAAGGTCAGTCATACCATTTTAGATTTTAGATTTTAGATTGGAAATGACGAATTCTGTATGGGTTTCGAGCTTGCTTGCGGTTGCATTCTTTTTTGAAGCTGGTATCACAACCAAACCAATTGAAATAATGTTGACAGTAAAAGACCTGTAATGTAAAAATTAATACAGGTCTTTCAAGAAAAGAAAAAGTAAGTGCTCGAAAGAGTTTGTTGGCTACAATAATTTTTAGTCGTCCTCTTTCTGATCGGCGTCACTAGGATTCAACCAATGTGGAGTAGAGGCATTGCGAGTAGACCAGGAACCGCTCATGGAGGTGATGTTGGAAGTCTGGGTGCTGGGATCGTAGCTAGATTGCTCTTGGGAGATGCCGTACTTCGGCGAGATGCTCAGGTGCATCATCAAAGGATGCGCTTTTTTGTCGAGAGCGAGCTGGGTAGTTGTCATAAGTTAATTTTTTTGACTTATGGTTTTACATTCACAATGCTACAGTTTTCCAATTAATTTGTATAGTCGAAAAAGGTCGGATAAAGTCGTATAATGCAGAAAGTTTTGATAAAGCTTTAACCGTTTTTGTATTAAAGGCGAAAATAGTCGGATCTAGGCGGTTTGAGTTCGATCGTTCGGATATTGTGAGGAGGTGCGGGTGAACGTTAAGGAAGCACTGGCTTTTGCAGATGAAGTTGTATTTGCGAAAACTGGCAAGCATTTAGATGATATGCAAGTTGGTGTGATTGAGGGGGTTTTGAAGCGGCAAAAGTACGGCGATATTGCTTCAGCGCTGAATTGTACTGAGGGTTATGCTAAAGATGTGGGCTACGAGCTATGGGAGTTGTTCTCTGATGCTTTTGGAGAAGAGGTTAATAAGTTAAATTTGCGATCGACGCTGATTCGCAAGTCAAGGATTAGCAACGTTACAGGCGCTATCATTACTGGCCATCATGTCGCTCATAATCATGTAATCGGAGCGCTGAATGTCTGCACGTCACAGGAAGAGTCGCCTGAGTTTTTGCGGGGAAAACAGCAGGCGAAAATTGAGGCGATTGCTCGCTTCCAAGCAATAGGATTGAGCGACGAGCAAATCGCGCAATGTTTGGATATGACGTTAGAAGAGATTCGACAAGTCGATTTAACAGAATAGAAGTAGTCACTACAAACCAATTTTAGTAGTTGTAGGGTGCGTCGCCCTTAACAATCTCTCGCCTTGCATATCGAAAATCTCATAGATCCGCACCGGGCGAAATAGGTATCAGGTGCGTCAGCTTGGAGATTTTCGATTATTGATAAAATTGTCGAAGCTGACGCACCCTACGATTCTTCAGTCCGCGGAGGCGGACATTGTTTGTGTAGACGCGGTTTCAACCGCCGTCTTATCTTTTCCACAACCAATCAACCAAAATTCAATGGATCGACATCAATAGTTAGACTAACAGAACGTGGCGTGCGCTCGCGCAACCCGATCAAATCCGACAAATCCACAGACTCATCCACAGGTAACTTCAGCAAAATCTGCCACCGATAGCGGTTCGCCACCCGCATAATCGCCGCCGGTGCAGGCCCCAACATCTCGCAGCCAGTCACCGAAAGTCGATCGATATACTGTTGACAAACAGACGCCAACTGTACCGCAGTCACCGCAACTTCCGCCGCATCAGCACTGCTCAACCGCAACAAAACCAACCGCCCCGAAGGTGGATAATTCAACAGCGCCCTTTCTGCTAATTCCGTCTCCACAAAACCCGCATATTCGTGCCGCCTCACCGCTTGAATTACCCGGTGTTCGGGAGTGTAAGTTTGGATAATTACCCGCCCCGGATCGTCACCTCTCCCCGCACGTCCCGCCACTTGAGTTAATGTTTGAAAAGCCCGTTCGCTGGCCCGATAATCCGATAAATTCAGCAACCCATCAGCAGACACAACTCCTACCAACGTGACTCCTGCTAAATCTAACCCTTTAGTCAGCATTTGCGTCCCCAACAAAATATCAGCTTCCCCATTCGCAAATTGAGTTAACAATCGGCGGTGGTCGCCCTTATTTCTAGTCGTATCGCTATCAAACCGAATCGCCCGCAATTCGGGAAACAATCTGGTTAATTCCTGTTCCACTCGCTGGGTGCCGCTGCCAAAATTTTTGAAGTAAGGAGAACTGCAATCTGGACAGTTTTGAGGGTGTCGTTCCGTGTGGTTGCAGTAGTGACAGCGCAATATTTCGGCGCTTCCTTCGCCGACGTGGTGATAGGAAAGCGAAACATCGCAATTCGGGCATTCCATCACGTAGCCGCAACTCCGACAAGAGACAAAGGTACTGTGTCCTCTTCTGTGAATAAATAGAATACCTTGCTGTTGTCTTGCTGGCAATTGTTCCAGGGCATTTTGCAGGGAAGCGCTGAAAATCGAGCGGTTTCCTTGCCGCAATTCTTGCCGCATATCGACTACTTCCACGGGCGGCATCGGGCGGGAATAAATGCGAGTTGGTAATGATAAATAATGGATAGTTGGTAATGAGTAATAATCTCGGCGCGTTCCCACCAAAGTCTCTAAGGCTGGCGTTGCAGAACCTAAAATTAAGGGACAATTTTCTAATTCGGCGCGCCATTTGGCAACGGTGCGGGCGTGGTAGCAGGGCGCTGGTTGGTCTTGTTTGAAGCTGCTGTCGTGTTCTTCATCGAGGATAATTAAGCCGAGGTGAGGCAATGGTGCAAAAATGGCCGATCGCGTGCCGATGACAATTTGCGGGGTTCCAGCGAGCATCTGCCGCCATGTATCGTAACGTTCGCCGTCGGATAGGGCGCTGTGGTACACGCAAATTTGCTCGCCAAAACGGGCGCGGAATCTGTCTGTAAGTTGCGGTGTCAACCCGATTTCGGGGACGAGCACGAGGGCGGATTTGCCGCTTGCTAAGATTGGGGCGATCGCCTGCAAATACACTTCAGTCTTCCCGGAACCCGTAACGCCGTGCAGCAGCACTTGACGGAATCCCGAAAAACTGTTAATAAACGCTAAAGCTTCTGCTTGAAAACGAGTTAAATTTTTCGGCGCATCGGGTAATTGAGCAATTGCGCGATCGGCCCTGAGCACCTCCCTTCGATCGATCACAATACAGCCTTTTTCTGCCAATTTTTTGACAACAGAAGAACTCGTACTGCAAATTCTCAGCAAATCGTTCATCCACATTTCACCGCCCCCCAGCCGCAAAACTTCTAATACTTCTTGTTGCCGCTTAGTTAAATCCGTGACAAATGCCCTAGCAATTAATGTCACTGCCGGTTTGAATTGTGCTTTGGGAGGATTGGGCGGTTCTATATAACTTTCTACCCAACCCCGTTTCAACAAATCTTTCAATCCCCGATAGCTTCCCTTGACTTGGCGCTGAAGATATTGCCAAGTGTAATCGCCGTTTTTTTGAGCTTGCAGCAATTGCAAGATTTGACTGGCGGCGGGATTGAGAAATGTTTCGGCATTGGGAGAAATAGCGTCTTTAATTAAGCGAATCCGGCGCACGGAACGGCTTAACAAACCGGGCGGCAGCGAAGCTCTAATTACTTGAATTAATGGCGTGCAATAATAAGTAGATACTCGTTCTAGTAGTTGCCAATAACTAGCAGGAAAAAAGCCCGCAGTCACAACATCTTCGACATCTTTCACCCGCGCCGGATCTAAGTCGGTTGGCAGTTGAGAAACGAACCGAATGGCGATCGCCCCTACCTGTTGACTGCCAAAGGGTACGCTCAAAATATCCCCCGGCTGCACCTTCAATTGGGCTGGTAAGCGATAGGTAAATAGTTTGTTTTCGTCCCCCGGCAAGTCCCCCGCGCCCCTGAAAGGAGAGTCCACCAACACCTCGATCCACTCTGCAGGCGCGCTGGGGCGCTGGGGCGCTTGGTTGCTATCGTAGGATGCCCCCGGCTCTGCGGCTGCAGGGGTTGATAAACCAAAAGTGACAGTAGACATAGGGTTGCACATCAAACTAGGAGGAGCCGCAATCAAAGGGCGTTTTGATTATCCCTCAGTTTACCGCAGTCGATCGAGAGTTACGCAGAACCTATATTTTACCCGTTATACTCGATACTCGTATACTCGTTACCAGGCTCTGCCTGGTAACGCAGATCCGGAGGCTCTGCCTCCCTAATACCAATTTCATAAAGTAGCGCTAGATATTACCCCCCCCAACCCCCCCTTATTAAGGGGGGGGGCTAAGACTATACTCGTTACCTGGCTCTGCCTGGTAACGCAGATCCGGAGGCTCTGCCTCCCTAACTCTGTGTCGAGGCAGAGCAAGAGTGATATAGGTTCCCAGGCAGAGCCTGGGAACCTATATCACTCCCCCTCTCCCCCTCTCCCCCTCTTTAGCCGCTCGCGAAGTCGAAGGCCCCCTCCCGCCTTAACTTCGGGGTTTGGCGACGATCGGAATCTCGATCGCAAACTCAGTCCCTTCTCCCACTGCAGATATGCAATCCAACCTCCCGCCGTGTTTGTCCACCACAACTTGATAACTAATTGACAGCCCCAAACCAGTCCCGTGCCCCACTGGTTTAGTTGTAAAAAACGGATCGAAAATTTTCCCTTTTACAGCTTCATCCATTCCCGTACCATTATCTTTGATGCTAATTTTAGCCCAGTTTTCTGCAAGACTAGAAGTAGTAATTTCAATTTGGCTGGGGTTGGCTTCCATCTCGTCTGGCGATCGCTTTTTTTCTTGCTCCCGCAGCGCATCCACAGCATTATTAATGATATTCATAAATACCTGATTCAATTGCCCTGGATAACATTCTACTTTCGGCAAATTCCCATAGTTTTTAACAATTTTAATAGCTTTGCAACCCGGCTTTTCCTTAGTTGAGTTCTGCAAAATCAACAAAGTGCTGTCAATTCCTTCGTGAATATTCACAGGTTTCTTTTCAGCTTCGTCAACCCGCGCAAAGTTGCGTAAAGTCAGCACAATTTCGCGGATGCGTTCGGAGCCAACTTTCATTGACGAAAGAGTTTTTAACAAATCCTCGCGCAGAAAGTTCAGGTCAATCTCTTCAATAAAATCCTCAATCTCCGCATCAGTTTCTGGATACCTACTCTGGTACATTTCGAGTAATTTTAAAATGTCGCCAGTGTAGTCATTGACATAGGTAATATTGCCGTAGATAAAGTTGACTGGATTGTTAATTTCGTGGGCTATACCAGCGACCAAAATCCCCAAAGCCGACATTTTTTCAGCTTCGATCAATTTGAGCTGCATTGCTTGCTGATTTTCCAGAGCTTTTTCTAGTTGAAACATTCTTGCTTTTAACTTATTTTCAGCATCGAGAAATTCTTGAGTAACTGTTTTTAGCAAAAATTCTTTTTCTTGATTCTGGAGTTCTAGTTGGCTGCGTTCGGTTTCCGAAATTTCTAATTTTTGTCGCAGGCTTAAATTTTCATCTTCAACATTTTTAATTGCATTTTCCCAGTCTGTTGGTTCCATTTGCTATTATTTTGAACCTAAAAATAGTTGCACGCAAGTTTTATTGTGAAATCGAGTTGCACCCTTAACTACTTAGAAGTTTGTCGCAGCTCGCCTCGCGATTTGTGCCGGCAAAAATTAAGATTTGCTTTGTTTTGCTCGATCTAAAATTTTATCTAATATTGATTCAAAATGTCAAGAGATTAACAACAAAGCCGGTTACAACCCGATCGCAGTTTTTCATCCCCGCAGTCGGATTCGGGTTCGAGACGATCGGATTGTCGATTGACCCGCAGCCGGTTAGCGAAGCATGAAGGCCCGGACGCAAAAAATTGCCCGATGAACGACAAGATTTGTACAAAAGCCGCCCAGGGCGATCGACCACAAGCAATCTCAACTAACGAGCCAAGTGCCCTATCTCCCAGAAGGCAATCACACTATACGATTGCTGAGAAATTTCACTCTTGTGTGGCGATCGCACTCACACACCCGCACCATTTTGTGCTAAGAAATACTATTTGTGACAGCATCGACACAGCAGTTTATATTTGGAGAGTAATTGATGTCAGGTAGCGAAGTTCGTGCAGACTTTTGGATGAGCGAGTACATTACCCCCTGGGATATTTACGTTCACGGCATCATCAGCGTCCTCGCTTACAAGAAAACTGCCTATCAAGAAATGTACGTAGTTCAGACCGGTACCTACGGCAAAGGCTTAGTTTTGGACGGCAAATGGCAATCTTGTACCGGCGACGAGTTTCTCTACCACGAACCCCTCGTGCACCCAGCCATGATTGCTCACGGTTCGCCCAAAAAAGTGCTCGTGCTCGGCGGCGGAGAAGGAGCTACAATTAGAGAAGTGCTGCGCTGGAAAACAGTCGAAAAAGTCGTGATGATCGACATTGACGCCGAAGTAGTAGAAGCCTGCCGCGAACACCTGCCAGAAATGCACCAAAATGCCTTTGACGACCCCCGCTGCGAAGTAGTAATCGGCGATGCTTTAGACTATTTAGACAAAACAGACAAAGATTGGGATATAGTCATTTCTGACTTATCAGATCCCATTGAAGAAGGCCCATCTTTTCAGTTATTTACCAAGGAGTATTTTGAGAAAGTTCGCAAAATAATGTCACCTGACGGATATTTTGTAGTGCAAGCGGGCCCCGTTTCTCCAGCAGAAATGAAAATGCACGCCCGCATTGTCAACACCCTAAAATCGGTATTTCCCAACGTTCAATCCTGCACCAGCTTTATTTCTACCTACGGAGCTCCTTGGGGTTTTGCCATAGCTTCAAACCAGGAAATAAACACGCGGCCAGAACCCGAAGTTACCGACAAAATACTCGCCGAGAAAACAACTGGCGGGTTTCGGATGTTGGACGGGATTACGCTGTTGGGGTTGATGCAGGTTCCCGGTCACTTGCGGCGGGTAATCGCCGAGGAAACCGAAGTTTACACTATGGCAGCACCGCCTAAGTTTTTCGGGAAAGGTTCCCTCAGTCAGTGAAGCTAAATTGAAAGAGAAAAGTAGTTTGGAGTAACAGAGATGAGCAATTTGATTCGCATACTCGCTGCCATTTTTATTCCCCCTCTGGGTGTATTTTTGACGGTCGGCATCGGCACAGATTTTTGGATAAACCTGGTTCTCACGTTTTTTGGCTTTATTCCCGGCATTGTCCACGCCATTTGGGTAATTGCCAAGCACGATCGAGGTTAAGCTGCTGTAGGGGCGGGTTTCACCAACAATATCTGTCATCCGCGAAAGGGACAGATAAACCCCCCCTCTTTCTGATTCCTAACATCGTTTCCGGTTACATCGGAATTATTAGTAGCCGAAATTAGGAGACGGCAGTGCCGTCTCCCTACAATGTTATTTTGGGTAGGGACACGGCACTGCCGTCTCCTCTATAATTCAATACGGTTTACTTAACATATTTATGTCCCGGAGATCCCCCTAAATCCCCCTTAAGAAGGGGGACTTTGAGAGCATTCTTGTCCCACCCCCTACTCCCCTTTTTAAGGGGGGTTAGGGGGGATCGTCTTAAGTAAACCGTATTGCTCTATAATTCCGGTGCAACCGGAATTGATATTATTGATTATTGCAAATCAATTTCTTGACAAACCAATTCAGCAATTTTTTTCGCTGCACCGGATTCTCCTCGAACCGCACGCAAACGATCGCCCATTCGTGCTAATTTATCAGGATGGCTCAAATAGTCGATCGCCAAATGGGCCACAACATCCGGTTCCAGCTTACCAATCAACTCCGGCACAATCTCCTCCCCAGCCCAAATATTCGGCCAAGCATAAAGCTTTCCCTTCCCCAACTGCAAGATTGCCCAATTAATTCCCGTCGCAAAAACAGAACCGACTAACGGCAAATTTGCCAGCAATCCCGGCAATCCATCCCAAGCTTTCATCGCATCCAACTGCTGCGTCGGAATCAACACAATCATCGGTACAGCTAACGAGCCCAATTCCGCAGTATTCGCCCCCACAGTAGTCAAACACAAACTGCATTCCGATAGCAAATCGTAGGCGGGAGTCTCAGTCCAAAGTTCTATTTTTAGGTTATTTGCTGTCAGCAAAAACGGCGATTCTGTTAAATGCAGTTCGGCGCTGGCGCTGTCAAATAAATGCAGGCAAGGATTTTGTTTTGGGTCGGCAAAACCTGCTATAGTTTGCACGTCTATGGTAGGCGCAACCGGAATTACAAAGCGTGTTTGAGGTCGGATGCGGTGGATGGATTGGGCGATCGCCAAACATAAAGGTACACCTAAAGCTAATTTCGCCGCCTTAGAACCCGGTAACAATCCAATTAATTCTATTTCCCGTAGGGGCGGTGCCCCCGTGCCCGCCCCATCCGCCTTAGAACCGGGCAACAATCCAATTAATTCTATTTCCCGTAGGGGCGGTGCCCCCGTGCCCGCCCCGCCCCGTGCCCCCGTGCCCGCCCTGTCTTTTGCGTCCGATTTGCGATCGGCTACTTCGGCAATCAAATCTCCCACAACTGCAAATTTACTAGCATATTTTTGGGGAACTTTAGCAAAAACTTCCGGTTTCATCGCCCCAAACTTATCAATCCAGCGATACCACCGCGCGTCCCATTCCGCATAAGTAACAGTGCGATATTTTAGCCTTTTGCCAATAA
>NZ_JBARVX010000650.1:0-5329 GCF_049646505.1 Microcoleus sp. | reverse complement strand
AAGATTAGACCTCTTGCAAAAGTCAAATTTACCCCCCGCAAGTCCCCCCTCCCGCGGGGAGAAACAAGAATAATCTTGCTCCCTCCCCGCGGGAGGGGAGGGTTGGGGTGGGGTGCTTTGGATTTTTGCAAGAGTTCTATTTAGAAAGCAATGCCTTATATCTAGCTACCTACAATCAAAATATCATCCTTTAGAGAGACACACAACTGCTAGTTTACTGCCAACATTGGGATAGAGTAAATTTTGGATACAGCTTACTTTAACCATTATTTCTGCACTGATTTTAGGGTTCGCGATTCTTTCACCAAATCTCAACCTCAATCTCAAGTCAGGAATAGATTTACTATCCGTGATTGAGGGAATTGCGGATTTAGGCTTAAGCATTTACTGGATATTGCGCTACGTTAATCTTTGGCAAAAAATTCAGCCCCGGAACCAGCTTTACATCCTAGCCGCAAGGAAATAACTCAAATTTTACAAATAGCAGATTTAGTCAACACTGAAATTAACCTGAAGGCTCAAAAAAATGAACTTCAAACGCATTCTAGTTGCCATTAATCATTCTCCTTTAACATCCATCGTGTTCGATCGCGCACTCAATTTAGCGCAGCAAGAGCAGCAAGCTAAATTGACGATCCTTCATTGCCTCGCAGACTTGACTGCGCTCGCTCCCGGATTCCAATCAGGCGGGACATTTGGATTCTATCCAATCAACACTGGATTTTCTTAATTACTCCAGGACGAAACGCTTCAGCTACAGATTGAGCAGGCAAAAACTTGGTTGCAAGAATACTGCGATCGCGCAACTGCCCTAAATATTTCAACTGAATATCAACACCATTTTGGTGAGCCAGGGGCAACGATTTCTAGTGTCGCTCAAGAGTGGAATGCCACTCGGATCGTACTGGGTCGGCACGACCACTCTGCGATCGCAGAATTTTTCGTAGGTAGTGTCAGCAATCATGTGGTCGATCGCGCGAATTGTTCTGTTTTAGTCATAAAAGATACAAATCCCGATCGAGATAAATAAAAAGAGAAAAACCGTGAACACAATCGATCGGACTGGTGTATCGGGCTGAGAAATTGGGCAATTAACCATAAAAACAAAGACTCTTTCCCCAGAACTACTCCACAAGATAGATGCCTACTGGCGTGCCGCCAACTATCTGTCAGTTGGGCAGATTTATAAGCGGTAGTAAGGGAGCCTATCTCAAGCAGATGATGCAGGACAAGTTGATCGAGCACAAGCATTACATCGACAAGCACGGCGAAGACTTGCCGGAAATCCGCAACTGGAAGTGGGGGGTAGGACGAGAATAATTCGTAATTCCATCTGAATATTAAGCCAATCACAATTACAACAGGAGAACATCGTGCAAATCCAAATTCATACCGGACATAACATCGAAGGTCACGAAGCACTAGCCACTCAGGTTAGTGGTGTAGTGGCAGAGAGCCTGAGCCGATTCAGCGATCGCATCACTCACGTTGATGTTCACTTGAGCGATGAGAACAGCGACAAGAAGGGCGGCGATGACGATATGCGCTGCATGATCGAAGCCCGCCTCAAAGGACTCCAACCCCTCGCGGTAACACATCAGGCAGCGACCTTAGACCAAGCTGTGGACGGGGCTGCCGATAAATTGACCAGATCGATCGATAGCACTCTCGGACGGCTGCACGACCAAGAAAATCAGAGAACTGACCCGCCTCTGTCTAGCTAACAGTCAATAAATTTTCCCAGGAGTCAGAGATGAAAACAAGTAAGGGACTCTGGAAAAACTAGGACAAAATAATCAACACTTTACGCTCCAGAATTTCTGGAGCAGTGACAACTCCCACCTAGTTTATCAGTCATTTTTTTGAATTCAAATTAAGTTTAGATGAATCATCATTTTTAGCATTTCAGATAGTATTTCAGATAGCAGCATTACATATTGAGAGGTCGGTGATGCCAACGGCAACGGATTTTAAAGACTATTACACCATCCTGGGAGTGAGCAAAACTGCAACTCCTGAAGAAATCAAACGGGCTTACCGCAAACTGGCCCGCAAGTACCATCCTGACCTCAATCCTGGGGATAAAGATGCAGAGGCAAAATTCAAAGACTTGAACGAAGCAAATGAGGTACTTTCCGATCCAGAGAACCGGCAAAAGTACGATCGCTTTGGTCAACATTGGAATCAGCCGGGATACACTGAAGCGCCAACTCCTAGAGGAACTAATGTTTCGGCGGAAGACTTCGATCGCTACGACGACTTTGATTCATTTATCAACGATTTGCTGGGGGGAATGAAAGGTGGATCGAAACGTAGAACCCAGACTTATCAAACTGCGACCAACGGTTTTAATGATTTTGGGGACGGATTTCGTTCTCAAGCGCCCGCGCCGGATACCGAAGCTGCGATCGCACTCACATTTTCGGAAGCATTTCACGGTGTCCAGAAACGGCTACAACTTGACGATGAAACAATCAACGTCCGCATTCCCGCAGGCGCAAAACCCGGTAGTCGAATTCGACTCAAAGGTAAAGGTCTCAATAGTCCATTCTCTCAACAGCGCGGCGATTTGTATTTAACGATCGAGATTTTGCCCCATTCCTTCTTTCGATTCGAGGGTGATGACATAGTTTGTGACATTCCAATTCGCCCCGATGAAGCCGTTTTGGGGGCAGAAATCAGCGTCCCAACTCCCGATGGTAGCGTTACAATGAAAGTGCCTAAAGGAGTGCGATCGGGACAATCGTTAAGACTGCGCGGCAAAGGTTGGACATTGCCAAAAGGAGGACGAGGTGACTTGTTAGCAAAACTTCTTATGGTTACGCCGAAAGACCTCAGTGCGATCGAGCAAGAATGCTACGAAAAAATCCAGGCAAATACGAGTTTTAACCCGCGTACTCAGTTAGAGGAAATTAAGTTATGAGCTTTAGCCTTTCAAAAATTGTGGTTTCACCCGAAGGTGAACAACTCTACACCTTTGAATATGCTGCATTGGTAACTGAAACTTCAATTACGCTAGTGAAAATTTATGTTGAATTAGGTGTAATCGAACCAATCGGCGACCTGCTGCATTCCCGCGAGATTGCTAGAATTGCTCAGATTCAGCGGTTGCGTCAAGACTTGGGACTGAACTTAGTCGGAGCCGCAATGGTGTTAGATATGGCTCAAGAAATTGCCCAATTACGAGCACAAGTTAGGGCATATCAATCTCATCCATCAAGTGCCTTATGAGGTATTTGTCGCGCCAATGAATGCTCAAAGTCAAGATGATTTACTTTCCTTTCCCTGGAATCCAATGGCTCGGCAATTTCAATGTCCCTGTCATGCTTCCCGCTATGCTCGTGATGGGACTGCGGTGCGAGGCCCGGCTCCTCTACCGCTGAAGATTGTCCAGGTTGTGGCGATCGATAACAGCATTTTGATCTCACCTTGGGCGAAAAACGATCCCCGCACTGGAGAAAAGCCCCGGTGGGTTTGAGGATGAAGTGATATCGAGAAAATCCATTTCAGGAGAAATTCATGAGCTTTAAGAAATCAATTCAGACGATATTGCTGGGTTTTGCACTATGTTTTTGTTTTTTGGTTGGCCTTGGGCAAAACCCGATCCTCGCAGCAACTCTCGTAGAAACTGAACCAATCTTTCCAGAAAAGATGCAAACAATGTCTGAAAAAACCGTAAATCTGGAATCAACAATCGATCGCTTTCTCACATCGATTCCACCAGGCTATTACACGATCGCCAATGTCGAAGGGTTAAAAAAACAATTAAAGAACTCTCAAACCCTGTTGGTGGACGTGCGAGAACCCTCTGAGTATAAGTCTGGACATATACCTGATGCCATCAATATTCCCCTCCAAACCTTGGCGCACAATCTGGAGCAAATTCCGCACGATCGCCCTGTAGTGCTGTACTGTTCCGCCGGCTATCGAGCGGCAATGGGAGTAATGACACTGCACTTATTGGGTTATGATAATGTCCAGGGGTTTCCACCTAGCTTTGCAGGTTGGAAAACCGCAGGAGAAGCGATCGCATCTAGTTAAAATTCCCAGTTTTAACTCTGCAATTGCCAAAGCTTTTAACTTATAAGAGGATTTTTGTGATGAACTCTATCTGCTTTAACGGGTTGAAAATTCACCCGCTGCGCTGGCTGCTAGCTGCTTTAATCTGCGTTTCACTGGTTGTCTGGAGTCCCTTACCCGCTTTTGCATCTTTGACGCAAATCGAAGAATATCCAGGGCAAATGCTCTACCAATCCCGACAAACCCTGCAAGATAAAAACGGAAATTCCTGGCAGGCGATCGCCTTTAAGCGCATCCATCCCGAAGGTAGTTCTAGTGTCTCTCTGCGCGTCGTGGGCTTTCCTGGTGCGGTGGAATTCGATCGCACTCAACCGCTTACCTTGACAACATCTATGGGCGAAACTCTAACCGCCAAGGATATTTCTAGCGAAATTTCTCAGGACACACCAGCCCCAGCGAATGTCGGAGAATATGACATTCAGCTTGCCCTACCTCAGTTACAAGCGGAGATTCCCCTGCAACTGATATTACCAACCATCGACGGTGAATCCGTCAGCTTATCTGTTCCCTCTACTGCAATTCAGGAATGGCAAACCCTGATTAGCCATTGATGAAAACCTGATACAAGCTCGATCGAAAAAATTACTGAGAGGTACATCATGAACTCATTCACTATTGATGAATTGACCGCTTTAACCGCAGCGTCAAACTCGACCTGTATCTCGATCTATGCGCCAATGGAGCGTTTAGGAATCGAAACCCAGCAAAATCCGATTCGGTTAAAGAATTTGGTTCGACAAGCGGTCGAAAAATTGCTGGCGATGGGACTGCCCGAACAGGATGCCAAAGAGTTGCTGCAACCCATTCATGAGCTAGATACCTATGACTTCTGGCAACATCAAAGCGATGGACTGGCAATTTTTCTATCTCCCAATCATTTCCGCTACTACTGTTTACCGATCGCTTTCCCCGAATTAACGGTAGTTGGCGATCGCTTCCACATCAAACCACTACTGCAACTAATGTCAGGGGATGGGACGTTTTCTGTTCTAGCCTTGAGCCAAAACCAAGTTCGGTTATTTCAAGGAACTCGTTATCACCTGAAAGAAGTTGAGTTAACGGATGTACCCACCAACATCGCAGCAGCCTTGCAGTACGACGATCCCCAAAAAAGCCTCCAAACACATACAGGCTCATCAAAAGGCAATAGTGCGATTTTTCACGGACAAGGAGCCGGAAACGAAGATCAGAAAAATGATTTATTGCGTTACTTTCGCCAAGTCAACAACGGTTTAGAGTCTTTCTTCAA
>NZ_JBARVX010000649.1:0-6075 GCF_049646505.1 Microcoleus sp. | reverse complement strand
AAATAGTAGTAGGGGACTGCACGTAAACCGTAGGATTTTCCATTGTAAACACAATACCGTGGACTGAAAGGGATTTAGCAATTTGAACGCTTGCTAACTCTAGTAGACGTTTACGCACCTCGATAGCATTATCTTGAGAACCTAAAATTGCCAAACTTACCCTCAATCTTTTCCCCGATTCATCGGCGAGAGCAATATTTGTGCTGTTAGCATCAATTCCTGATAGGAAAGCAGTTTTTTCTATTATAACTTGCTGCACTAGGGCGTATTCTCGTTCTCCTAAAACACTGGCAAAGTCCATATACAGTAACACCATAATTTTTTTGGCAAGAGTAACGTTTTCAATTTCTACACTGACTAAGATAGAATTGGGCATCACAATAATTGTACCCGTGCCGAGGGAACGAATTTTTGTCGATCGCAAGCCAATACTTTCTACTTTCCCCAACTCTCCAGCGGGTAGACGGATATAGTCACCAGTAACAAAAGGACGATCTAAATACAATACTAAAGTAGCAATGAGTTGTTCGAGAATTTTTTGGGCAGCAAAAGCGACGGCCAAACCAACTAACCCCAAACTAGCAACCAAGCCAATCAAGTCAAAGTTGACGCTGCGGGCAAATGTCACCAGTGCTACAATAAAGATCAAGACATTCAACACAGTTTCAAATACTAAAATTGCATCATCGCTGCTGGGATTAACACTACCCCCAAACTTGAATCCATAGGTACGCAGGTAGCGGCTAGTAATTTGTTTAGATAACCAATACAAACAGCCAAATACAAATAGATTGACAATCGGTTTGAGCAGGCCATAAACAACTGGCACTAATGTTTCGAGTATGGTGAGAGACCAACTTATACAAATACTGAGGACTGAAAATTGCACGAGGCGCTCGCTGGGTTGAATAATTGCCAGATAAATATGTTCTGCTGATGAAATATCTAGCTTTTTGATGGCAAATCTCAATAAGGCTGGAGCGTAATGGCTAAATACAAAAGAGCCTGCTAACGCTCCTAAAAATATCAGCCACTGGGGCTGAGAAAATGGGGCGACAATCTGATAACGAATACTGCGTAATACTGGGAACCATTCCGAACTTACTAGGGCGATCGCTATCCAGGCAGAACCAAAAACAATATTGGTAAAAATTCCCGTTTCCCACTTAGCTATTCTGGCTACAATTACCCCTAGAAACCGCAATAGTAAAATAATTCCTATGCCAATTAAAATCCACAAACTTCTCTGCAAAATGTATTGTGAAGTTCGTTCTTTTTTAGCTTTGGCGACCGCCCTTTCTAGAATATCTTCCCATTGCTTAGCTTGTTGAGACAAAGAAAAGTTTGGTAGAACATCGTTGGCTGTAACTGTCAACAGGTAATTGTTGTTCAAAGAAATTGAGGTAGCGCTTGAATTGGGATCGTTACGCACATCGAAGTTTATGACTTTCTCATTAGAAATCGCATCAGCCAGTAAATCGTTGGCAAATTGGGTACGTTCCAATGCTGTAAACCGACCGACAGGTTGCAAATAAAACAGCGGAATTCCATCAACTACTACGGGAGAACGAGGGCCGCCAACACTTTCAGCAAAACTCATCGGAGCGGCGAACAGCAACCAGCAGATAGTAAATAAAAAGATTAGTTGAATTTGCCGATTAAATAGCGATTGGAGCATCAACATAAATCGTTGGTTGGTTAACGGTAAAAGAAATATCGTGCTTTTGCAGTTGTTTAGTAATTTGTTGGGTAGCTAAATCGAGCAATTGCCGCCTCAATTCCATAGATAATTCATTAGCACCCAAAATAAAAAAATAAATTTGGGCGCGATTGTCACTGAAGGAAACTTCTGTGCTGCGCCAGTCTAAACCAAAAATGTCCACCGTGCTGTCCATCACGGTTTGGCGGATTAGTGCTTGTTTGTCAGCAGATACCTGTTCGGGAAACTCTAGCACCATCACAGACATAACTTTCTTTGCGCCGGTAAAGTTCTCGATGGTAGCTTGAGTCAAGGAGTTATTAGGAATAACTGTGAGAGTGCCTTTACCGGAGATGCGAATTCTGGTCGATCTCAAGCCAATACTTTCTACTCTGCCAAAAGTACCTTGTTTGCCTTGTTGTCCATCTCCTAAGCCAATATAGTCGCCCACTGTAAAAGGGCGATCGAGAGTTAAAACAATCCCTCCCAAAAGTTGTTCTAGAGTTTTTTGAGCGGCAAAGGCAAAGGCAATACCGCCAATCCCCAAGCTAGTAAGTATCCCGGCAACGTTGATGTTGTGGCTAATACAAAAAACTAAAATTAACGTTATAGCGATCGCAAATTCTCCGAGATAGCGAATCAAAAAAATAGACTCGCCTCTTACTTGAGGATTGGACTCAAAAGTGACGCCTACAATTGTGGTATTAAAAAAGTCTCGAAATAGACTCCACAGCAACCAACCGCCAAAAAAAGTGATGCCCGCACTCAGGCAAAATTCCATCAATTTCAGCCATTGAGTGCGAGGGAGCAGAAGCAACATCAATTCCATCGCCGAGAGAGTGAATAACGTTAAAATTATGTTTTTAGAGGCAAGGAATACACGAATATAAGCTTGTAGCTTTAAATTGGGAGCAAACCAATTTAAGGCTACACTCAAGGCAGGAACCGCCACCCTTCCTGCTAATCCGCCAATCCCTCCTGCTATCAAAATTAGAGTAATTTGCAGGAAGCGACCGCCATTATCTAAAGGCAGTTGTGCGAACATAAATAGCGCATCGATTGTTTTGATCATGGTCAAGTTAAGTGCTAGATTTGAAATCAAAGATTGTATTAGTTATAGCGTTGTTGTTCTGTCTAGCCTAGATTATTTCTGGATGGTTGAGTTATTTTCCGACTTGAGTAAATTTTTGCGTAATGTTGCCTCTAGTTCCGGTGACAAAGCCAAAGGAATGCTCCCAGAGCGGACGTGCAAATCTCGTTGAGGAAACGGAATTTGGATTTCACGTTCTCGAAACAGTTCTTCAATACGGAAAAATAAATCACTCTTGACGCGATACTGTGCGATGGGTTCAGCAATCCAAACCCGCAGCTCAAAATCCAAGGAACTATCACCAAAACCCAAGAAAAAAACAATTGGTTCTGGAGTTTTCAACACATCAGAATGTCCCCTACCAGCTTTTAGTAATGCCTCCTTAACTTGACTGATATCACAGCCGTAGGCAACACCAACTGGAATTCTGATCCGCGAAACAGCATTTTCATAGTTCCAGTTAGTTACATCATCCTCCAAGAAACGGGAATTGGGCAAAATAATCGAAACTTGATCGAGGTTGCGAAGCACTGTACTGCGAGCGCCAATACGGATCACAGTGCCTTCAATTTTACCGACATTCACAAAGTCGCCTACCCGAATCGGACGTTCAAAGAGCAAAATCAGACCGCTACCAAAGTTTTTAGCGATATCCTGAAACCCAAAACCGATACCAACTCCCAATGCACTAAAGATAATTGTTAGAGAACTCAGGTCAATTCCCCATATTTGCATCAGAACGATCGTTCCCACAACAACCAGCAAATATTTGGCAATCACAGCAACGGCTTCTTGACTGCCTCGACTGATGCGGGTGACTTCCAAAATTCGCAGTTTAAATAATTTAGAAATAACACCGCTAAGGACAACCCATCCCAGGATCAGAGCAGATAGAATTAGCAGATCGGTGACTGAGTAATTGTTGCGTCCTACAGACAGGGCTTTAGATGTGAAAGTGCTGACTAAACTGCTGGTTAGGGTGTAACTCCAAATCCGAGTTACCGGAAACAGATTGGTAATGTAAAGGGCAGTGACAATCCAAAGCGCAACCCTTGCAAAAAACAGAGTTAAATTAAATAATAAGTTCAGAGCTTTGGGCGAATCATTAACTCCAACTTCTTCGTTTGATGGTTCGACAAATCGCTGGATAGCAGCTTGTCTGGCCGATCGCCACAGCCATCCCAATCCTTTGTGAAGGGCGATCGCCAGCCCGACAGTCGCCGCTGCCAGCACCGCCATATTTTTCATGAATCCGGCGCTTCTTTCATTTTGAGCTTGCTGCAAAGCTTGACGGAGTTGTTGAACCCAAAGATTAGCTTGTTCGGCGGGCGTGCGATTTTCTTGCACATCGGATTGAGTGACTGTCAGCAAGTATTTGCCATTAACCAGAATGGTGGGGTACCGATCGCGAAATTCAGTTGTGACTCGAACGGTTTCTTGAGATTGCTCAATTTGTTTGAGTCGCAAATTGAGCAAATCGGCTCGTTCGGCGGCTGTCAATGAGTCAGCATCGCTGACTCTAAAAACTGGACGACCATCTACCACAACAGATGTCGCCGTCCTCGCTGCTTGAACGGGTACAGCCTGCAAAACTAAGCTCAGCGCTAAGGCTGTGATGATTCCCAGTATTTGGTAACGAACAAATGAAGATTTCCGGCGATTTGACATATTTTACGAATTTCAAAACATGACTGCTAATATCGGGCGATCGCTGTGCTTCTAATAGATTACAAACTAGACTTTGGCAGATCGAACCCACTAAATGCAACCATCTCAGCGATCGACGGCGCGCCAGTGCTTCCAAAGCATACACTGCAAGGACATCTTGGTTATTGATATTTACGTTCTTTTTGCATTATAACTGTCTGAACTCTCATCAAACTTAATGCTGACCCTGCTGATTATTTATGCTGAACATTCCTTAACACTCTTAAACAAAGCTTCAGATGCTAGAGGCGATCGCCCCTCAATCGAGAATTGTCTTTGTGCTAGATTCGAGCTAGGGCGATTGAATCTTTAGGTTCGAGTGAAATGTTAAAGAAAACGTTTAATGTTAATCAGTTAGGCGATCGCCTCTTGGAACTATTAACCGATATTCAGAACCATATCGAAGTGACATTAACCCGATATGGTGTTCCGCTTGCTACGGTTTTACCTTTATCGTCTGGGTAGGTTGTGATTCCCAAGGCTGGCTTAAATCGCGGCTCAATGGTGATGGCAGATGATTTTGATGAGCCTTTGCCGGATGAATTTTAGGGGATATAAAAGTTTTACTGGATACCCCCGATCGTATTTTTAACCTCAGTATTTTACCAAATCAGCAACAATACCCTTTTGACAAGATGTTGATTTTTCATGCTGTCTGTGAAGGGTTAACAGTGATTTCCAAGCATGGCAAATTCAAACTCTATGATGTGCCTTTACTTTGGGGTTGATTGCAATAAAAAACCACCGTTGCCAGTGGTTAAAAAACTTATTTTATTTGGGCAGAATCACAGAATATGTTTTCTCAAATCATCATGTCTCTGACTCAATGCCTGATATTTTTTAGAGTCGCCTTTAGGAGTCTGTAGCAGCTCAGTAATTATCTGATTGTTAGACAATCCCGACCGGATGCCCTGAACCAGCGGATCGGTCAGAGCGGGAAAGATATCGCCTGTACCGTCCCCATCTTCGGTTGGTTCAATCGGTTCAGAATGGCTAAAACCTAGATTAAATAGGCTGTTCAGTGAGATTTGCTTTGGTGACCGTATTTCGATTCAACAGCCCTCTGGCCCACAGAACTTGTGCGCGCTCAGTACCTCGGCGTTACAGATATAGGCGAGGCCCGAATAATCGGCGAAAAACTTCGCTGCGACCTCATCCGCAATCCTCACGGCCATATCCCGACTGTCGGTGAGCACCTCGAACTTTATATTCGAGTAGGCATCGGAAACGGTGGGATGTCCCGACGAGCGCACGTTGCGACTGCCTTTACCTCCAGCGTCCACCACCGTATAACCGGTAGCCCCGGCATCGTCGATGATCTGGCCGATCTTTTTGAGCAACAACTTTTCCGTGACGATGACGAGCTTGCTTGCTGGCTTAGCCATGTGGGTTACCTCTTGATGTGTGTATTGATTGAACTATATAGAAACTGAGGAAAACGGCAGCACCGCGTGCTGTTAGAGAGTCGATGGCAGGGTGTCCCCCACCATCTCTCCTACAAAACCGGGAAGAGCGACTTTCACCGCACACGGCTCCTGAGTGATGTAATCCTGGTTATGGATACAGTATGATCGCATAA
>NZ_JBARVX010000648.1:0-11315 GCF_049646505.1 Microcoleus sp. | reverse complement strand
GTTAGGGGCATCCGCGAGGACGATCGAGCTGTGCTGGCCGGGGAGACGGTTCGCAATCCCTACCAGCAAATCGCCTTTGCAGGCGGCAAACAGCACGTCTTTGACACGCAAAAACTGCCGCTGTGCGATGCCGGAGGCAATATATTTGCGGTTTTGGGTATTTCGCGGGAAATTGCAGAATACTCCGCAGCAGATGAAGCCAGGAGTCAAAGCCAAACCCAACTGCAAAAAATTACTGCAAGCGTACCGGGTACTGTATATCAAGTTGACTTGCATCCAGACGGTTCGATGGCCTTCTCGTTTGTCAGCGCCGGCTGTCGAGAATTGTATGAAATAGAGCCAGAGGTGGCTCAGCAGGAGATTAATGTGATTGTTGATATGATTCATCCCGAAGATAGAGATGATTTTGTCAATTCGGTGAGGCTTTCTGCTGAAAGTTTGCAGCCTTGGCGGTGGGAAGGCAGAATTGTCACTTTGTCGGGAAAACTGAAATGGGTGCAAGGGGATGCACAGCCGGAAATGCAAGCATCGGGGGAGATTGTTTACTACGGCTTGTTCACGGATATTAGCGATCGCAAACAAGCGCAATTAAAACTGCAACTTTATCAAGAAATATTTTTAAAGTCTAACGATGCGATCGCCATTTTAGATCCCCAAGGCTATTATTTAGAAACAAATCAATCTCACACGGCTTTGCTGGGTTACACCTCATCTAAATTGTGGGGAAAAACCCCTGCGATTCACATGGGAGAAAAGGCTTTTGCGTCGGTGCTGCAAAGCTTGGGCGAAACAGGAAGTTATCGAGGCGAAATAACCTGTGTTAAGGCTTTGGAATCGGGAGTTGTTGAGGTGGAACTTTCGGCTTTTGCGGTTCTCAATGATGTTGGGGATGTGGTTTGTTACGTCAGCGTCAAAAGGGATATCACCGAACGCAAGCGAGCTGAGGAAAAACTTAAACTTTACCGAGAAATATTTTTAAACTCTAACGATGCGATCGTCATTATCGATGCTGACGGGTTTTTTCTCGAACAAAATCGCGCTCACCAATCGCTGCTAGAATACACAGACGCGGAATTAGAAGCAGAAGCGCCGCCGCTGGTGGCGGGCGAGCGCTTTTCAGCAATTGCCCAAAATTTAGGCAAAACAGGAACTTTTCGGGGCGAAATTACTAACTCTACTAAAAAAGGTCGCACGCTGGCGATCGACGTGGCGGCATACTCTGTAATTAACAACAGCGGCGATATAATTTGTCACGTCTGCGTCAAGCGCGACATTACCGAACGCAAAAAAGGAGAAGAAGAACGGCAAAAATTTGTGTCGCTGATTGAAAATAGCAGCGATTTTATCGGTATGGCTACTCTCGAAGGCCAAACGCTGTTTGTCAACGAAGCCGGACGAAAAATGGTTGGTGTAGAGAAGCTTTCGGAAATGCTTTATAGGGAGATATGGGATTATATCGGTCAAACTTTTAAACAAAAATTTAATCGAGAGATTTTACCAAAAATGCTCGGTGACGGTCAGTGGCAAGGTGAAGGTCAAATGCAGCACTTGCACAGCCGAAAACGCATAGATGTGGTGATGAATGCTTTTCTGGTAAAGCATCCTAAAAGCAGCGAGCCGCTGTGCTTTGCTGCGGTAATTCGCGATGTCACCGAACGCAAGCAAGCTGAGAGAATGCTGCGAGAACAAGCAGAACAAGAGCGGCTGGTTTCGGCGATCGCCCAGCGAGTCCGGCAGTCTCTCAATCTCACTCAAACTCTGAGCACAGCCGTAGAAGAAGTGCGGCAGTTGCTGGAAACTGACCGCACGGTAATTTATCGTTTTGATTCGGAGAAAACAGCGATTGTAGTTGTGGAATCTGTTGGCGACAATTGGATGCCGCTGCTGGACAGAAAACTGGAAGAAGCATCTTTGGAAGAAAGTTATGTATCGGTGTACCGCGCTGGTAAAATTCAAGCTGTTGAAGATGTTTATACGGCAAGTTTGAGCGACATCCACCGAGATTTTCTGGTGAGTTTGCAGGTGATGGCGAATTTAGTTGTACCAATTTTTATCGGCGACGAAAATCAAGAGGCGACCGCCGAAAATTTGTCTAAAACTCCCGGAATAGAATCGCACATCGCCAGTTGGGACAAGCGTCAAAATCGGTTGTGGGGATTGCTGGTGGCTCACCAGTGCAGGGCTCCGCGGGCTTGGACTGATTCTGAGGTGGATTTGCTGGGAAGGTTGAGCGTGCAGTTGGCGATCGCCATTCAGCAATCTACTCTTTTTGAACAAGCGCAGCAGGCCCGAGAAGCAGCCCTGGAAGCATCTCGAATGAAGTCGCTATTTTTAGCAAATATGAGTCACGAAATCCGCACTCCGATGAATGGAGTAATGGGGATGACTGATTTGCTGCTGAAAACAAATCTCACTCCCGAACAGCTAGACTTTGTGCAGACGCTGAAACTCAGCAGCCAAAATTTGCTATCGATCATTAATGATATTCTTGACCTTTCCAAACTGGAAGCCGGAGAAATGCGCTTGGAAACCATCGAGTTTGACCTCAGTATCTGTTTGGATGAAGTGCTGGATTTGTTAGCAACTCCCGCCCAAGAAAAAGGTATAGAATTGGTGGCGCTGATTGATAGCGACGTGCCGCTGCAAATTAGAGGCGACGCAGCGAGGTTGCGGCAAATTCTCACTAACTTAATCAACAATGCTATTAAGTTTACCGAAGCAGGAGAAGTGGTAATTGAGGTTTCTACTGGCAGACCTCCGGCCTTGGTGGCAGCCAGCGGGGAGCGGAAAAATTTAGAGAATATGCAGCCGTTAAAACTCGGAAGCAATCGGTCGCTGTTCCTGCTGTTTAAAGTCACAGATACAGGAATTGGAATTGCGAAAGAAGACCAAAAAAAGCTGTTTCAATCTTTTACCCAAGTTGATGCTTCTACGACGAGAAAATACGGCGGCACAGGTTTGGGTCTGGCTATTTCTAAGCAGTTGGTGGAGTTGCTCGGAGGTCAAATCGGCGTGGAAAGCACGCCTGGAAAGGGATCGACTTTTTGGTTTACTGTGCCGGCAGTTAAGGAAAATTTAACTGCGGCGGGGACAGCGTGCGAGGTGAATTTGCAAACGGCGCTGGCGGGGCGAAAAATGTTAGTTGCTAGCGATAAGCCGACATTGCGAAAAGTGCTGCTGAAAATGGCTGTTTTGTGGGGAATGGAAGTTGACGAAGTTGAGAACGGTTGGATGGCGATCGCATCTCTGTACAAAGCTGTCAGCGTTAATTCTCCTTACGCTATTGTTTTGGTTGATATTCAGTTACCGGAAATGGTGGCGGGAAGTCTGGAACGCTTGATGATTGCTGAGCAGGCTATGCAGCAGACGCATTGGGTGGTTCTGACTTCAATTACTCAGATATCGGAGGCGAAACGTTTGGTAGATATCGGTTTTAGCGGCTATTTAACTAAACCTGTAAAAGCTCACCGGTTGTTTGATTGCTTGGTAAATGCGATCGCCCCCGGTGCTGCAATCGATCGGTCGCTGGCAAATCAAACGAAAAATCAAGCCTCAGTTATTGACAACCAGAAGTTAGCCAACTTAAAGATTTTATTAGTTGAAGATACTCCGATCAATCAAAAAGTTGGCTTGAATCAACTCAAGGTTTTGGGATGCGCTGCGGATGTGGCGAATAACGGTGCTGAGGCGCTATCTATGCTGGCTCTCAAAAAGTATGACATTGTGTTGATGGACTGTCAGATGCCGGTTTTGGACGGCTACGAAGCGACGCGGGAATTGCGCCGCCTGGAATCTGCAGGCGCGGCTGGTTCGGGGGGGTTGGATATTCATACGGTGGTGGTGGCGATGACGGCGAATGCTTTGAAGGGCGATCGGGAAAAGTGTCTGGCGGCGGGGATGGACGATTATATTAGCAAGCCTATTTCGATCGAAAAGTTAAAATCTGTACTAGAAAATTGGTCGGTACAGTTAAAAATTGAAAGTCCCAAGTTTCAGGGCGAGGAACTCCAAAACTCTGCAGCGGATCTAGAATCTGTAGTCGATATAGCGCGCTTGCACGAAATTGCGGGCGCTGATTTAGATTTTGAGCGGGAAATTTTGCAAGCTTTTGTGGTGGATACTGGCACTTATTTAGAAGAAGCTAAGGGGGCGATTTCTTCGGGAGATGTGGAGGCGCTGGCCCGCCACGCGCATCAAATTAAAGGTGTCAGCGCTACGGCGGCGGTGCGGCGAATGCCGGATTTGGCTGCGGATCTTCAAACTCTGGCCGAATCCAACGATTTGGAGGGCGCAACGAAAATCATCGCTGAATTAGAAATAATTCTGGCGGGGGTTAAAAAGTTGGTGGCTGAGCCAGGAATTTGAAAGTTTGTAAAGATTTTTAACTTTTTATCAAGATATTTATTTCTATGTGACGAGATTGGCAACTGTTATGACATCTTGTGTGTTGTAGCTTTTGACACTGCTAAATTGAGTTATTGTGGTGAAATATAAAATAATCATTAAGCCGATCGCTCACAGGGTGATTTTCGTATATCGGCTTGAAAGACTAAGACCAGCATTTCGCCCAGCCCATTAACTGCGTATTTACGCTCGAGGAGGTTTTATGACTCCAATCATGTTACGTCAACTCTGGTCGTTAATTGAGACCACCCAAGCGACTCTGTTAGTCAATTTAGACGACGCCACCCTAGTGCAGTGGCTGCTGAAGCAGTTGAAGACGAACTCTGCGCTCAATGGCAATGAAACAGATTTGTTGAACAAGTACATTGAGTCTCGGCTGTCGCTAATTCGGGATTTAGCGGAGCAGCGCTTGGCCCCTGAGCGGTTCTGAGCCGATTAAATCAAAATTGGATAAATATTGTAGGGAAGGGCGATCGCTCGCGGCCAAAAAAATACAGGCGGGTTTGGGTGCAGTTGTCGCGCGGCAGAACGGCTGACTTGAAGCAGCCCGATGCTGTACACCGGCGATCGCAGCAGTTCTCGACAGCTACAAGGTAGGATTGTCAAGAAAGCGTTCTACTAAAATCTATGCGTAAATGGGGATTTCTGCTGCTAGCAAGCGTGTTATTGGTGGCACCGCTAGCATCTTGTCGGGACCGATCGGCACAAATCGGACAAAATACAGGTACAAATACGGCTGAAGGCAAATCGCAACAAGGTTCTAGCCGGATAGATACAATTGTCAGCCGCGGCAAACTGATTTGCGGCGTCAGCGGGGAACTGCCAGGTTTTAGCTTTGTAGACGAAAAAGGCAAATATTCGGGAATGGATGTGGATGTTTGCAGGGCTGTCGCGGCAGCAATATTTGACGATCCCGAAAAAGTAGAATACCGAAAGCTCAACGCTAAAGATCGATTTACAGTTTTGCAGGCCGGAGAAATCGACATTCTCAGCCGCAATACCACCTTTACGGCGAGTCGCGACAGCACTACCGGACTGGAATTTGCCCCAGTGATCTTTTATGACTCTCAAGGCATCATGGTCAAAAAAGACAGCGGCATCAAAAGTTTAAAAGATTTTGCGGGCAAATCTATCTGCGTGCAGACAGGTACGAGCACCGAACAAAATTTGTCCGACCAAATGCGAAAACTAGGAGTTAAATACACTCCCGTAGTGTTTGAAGATGTGAATACTACCTTTGCGACGTATCAAGAAGGTCGCTGTCAAGGCATTACTGCCGATCGATCGCAACTCGTGTCAAAGCGCACAACTCTACCGAATTCCGAGAACAATGAAATTTTGCCGGTAGTGATGTCAAAAGAACCTTTAGCCCCAGCGGTGAAAAGCGGCGATCCTAAATGGGCGGATGCGGTGAGATGGATTATTTTTGCGACGATTGAAGCTGAAGATTTGGGAATTAATTCAGCAAATGTAGACCAAACTGCGGCAAGCACTACAGATCCGAACGTCAAACGTTTGCTAGGAACAGAAGGAGATTTAGGTAAAGGTTTGGGACTCCCGAACGATTTCGCCGCCCGCGCTGTTAAAAAAGTGGGAAATTACGGCGAAATGTACGATCGCAACCTCGGCCCGAAAAGTACACTTAAGTTAGACCGGGGTCAAAACAAACTCTGGAAAGATGGCGGTTTGCTTTACTCGCCGCCGTTCCGTTAATTTTAGTTAGTCATTAGTCATTAGTCAGTAGTCATTAGTCATTAGTCATTAGTCATTAGTCATTAGTCATTAGTCATTAGTCATTAGTCATTAGTCATCAGTTATTAGTCAGTTTTTGTTGTAAGCTGTTGAGTATCTAAATTGTATTTTTGGGCGGTCAGACACCCTCCCACCAGAAAAATTTTATCCAACTTGACTCTAAGATTTAGATGCGCCTAGGCTTACTAACTGATGACTGATGACCAATAACCAATAACCAATAACCAATAACCAATAACCAATAACCAATAACCAATAACCAATAACCAATAACCAATAACCAATAACCAATAACCAATAACTACTGACTACTGACTACTGACTAATGACTAATGACTAATGACTAATGACTAATGACTAATGACTACTGACAACTGACAACTGACAACTGACTAAAGCTGCTTCGTCATAATTTCCTTGAGCAAATCGAGTCCTTTCTTAACTCGCCGAGAAACCGTCACCGCACTGATACCCAAGCGTTCGGCGGTTTCCTTCTGAGTCAAATCGTAGAGAAAAACAAACTCCAATATCTCGCGAGTCCGTTGTTCCAACATCGCCAAAGCTTGCTGTACGCGAAGTCGATCCTCCTGGGCCAACTGAAAACTCCGATACTTGCTATCGGGCATCAATTCGCCCAGACTTGTCGCACCCTCATCTTCATCCTGCACCGGCGCGTCCAAACTCAGAGGCGATCTGTTGAGGTGGGCCAACTTAATTTCTCGCCATTCTTCAACAGAAACCTCAAGCACTGCTGCTACTTCCGCATCCGTAGGTTTGCGGTTGAACTGCACTTGCAAATCCTTGATTGCTGCGACAGATTTGCGTTCCAGGGACAGCCAGTGGCGCGGAACTCGCACTGAAGGGCTTTTGTCTCGCAAGTAGTGTTGAATTTCGCCCCGAATGTAGGGAATTGCAAAGGAACTAAAAGCGTGTCCCCTCGACAGATCGAATCGCTCGATCGCCCTGATCAACCCTATACACCCGACTTGCTGCAAGTCGTCGTAGCTTTCACCGCACTGGTTGAGCCAGTGGTAAACTTCTTTTCTCACCAGTCCAATATTCAGTTGGACTAACTGATTGCGGACTTCATTCGAGCCAGAATCTTGGTACTGACGCAACAATTGCAAATTTTCGTTTTTTAACTCGTTTGGGGTTGTGGTAGACATAGCGGCATAAGGGTTGGTAGAGCAGAGGACTGATGTTGCTTTAGACCTAGTTTCCAATGTAGCCTAAAAAAAATCATGTTGATTGTGGTGCAATCCTAGCAGCTTCATAAGTGTGACACCCGACACACCTGTTGGATTTTGGCAAGGCGCAGCGATTTGACGGGGCGATCCCAAGGTAGAAGGCTGAATTTAACCTGGATTTTTCGCACGAAATTATACACTAAAAGCGCTTTGAAAGCAATTCTTTAACTAATTAAAAATCGTCAATTAATCAACCGCAAGTCAACAACACTCTAATCATAAATTTAGTCATTAGTCAACAGTCTTCAGTTATATTGCTAAAGACTGTTGGCTAATGAAGGGCGAGCAGTAGCTTGAGACCAAAAAACTGCTCTAGTTCGTTGGCGAAGCCCTCGCAGAGGATCGATCCAAAAAGCCAATTTTACGAAACAGAAGGCTCGATGCGAGCGTAAAATAAACCGCGAATTTTCACATCCAAAGCAGGTCTAGCTCCCAAATCAGTATCAGAAGTCTGCAAGCTTTCAAAAATCCCGCCTATTTCGCCAGTGGCGCTGTTGACTTTCGCAACTTGCAGAGAAATTTTGCCCGCGTTTGTGTTGGTGTCAGCCAGCTTCACATTAGAGCGTTTGAGTTTGGAGTTGTCAGTAGCCGGAAGGGCTACAGCATGGTCGTAACCAGAGGCTACCCCGCGAGCTTTAGGGTCTAAAAAGGTACCGCTGCGGTAAGAAGGAACGTTAAAATTTCCTCGCAAATCGGTGGAAGTATTGATAGCAACTACTCCAGGCTCGGAACTGGCTATCAGTTCTTTAATAGTGAACAAGAAAGGTACTTGCTCTCCGCCCGGTAACAGAATCGTAATTGCTTGAAAGTCCAAGCCATCCTCTTCTGTAAAAGTCAGAGTCCCATCATTACCAACCTCTAGCGTACCTTGAACTTGGTCAATGCTCGACGTGAACCGAGTCAGCACTTTACCAGGCACAAATTCTGCCTCTTGGCGTTTGTTTAATGGTTCTTCCTTCACAAAATAAGTTGTGGGCTGCAAACACATACCAGTCAGTTTATAGGTTGCGCCCGCTTCAATAGGGATAGATCCGCGAGAAGTTTCTGCCAAACTAGGGCAGTTATTTGCCAATCCAGTACCTCTGATCTGGTCGTAGGTGAGTAACTCCGCAGTCGCCACCGTTGTATCGGGAGCCGAAGAACAAGCAACCAGCGCACTCATGCAAAATGCTAAAAGTGCAACAATTAAAGCACGATATTTCATTGCCAACCTCAATCTCCAACATCGGATTATATTAAGAAAAAGCCCTATTTCGAGCAAAATACAATTGCTCGCGGGCAGGCATGGCCCGTGCAACCATCCGAAAGCCATCACCGAGTTTGACTAAAACAGTCGAGCTACTGCGGTGAAATTAAGCCATAACTCAGGATTTCTCAAAATTTTCGGATCGTCGCCCAATACACATGGTACGACGGGTTGTGCTCTTTTCCTGACTTGAGCGATAAATTAATATTGCCTAGGTCAACGTACTTAAGTTACGTTGCTCCTAGCCTGGAATGCCGATCGCCACTAGCTCGAGCAAGTTGGTTGACACAAGCGGCCCCAGAAAAACGCCTTGTAGATTTCAAAGGAAGCAGCAGTATGGACAACGGCAAAAATTTAGAGTCAGAAAAGTTGCAGGCTCAACTGCAATCGCTGACACAGGCGATTCGGACTTTAGCCGAAAGTTGTCAGGGAGACAGCGTGCTGCTTTTGGCTTTGCTGCGAGCTTTGGAAGCTTCGCACCAGGAAATTCGGGACGGTTTGTTTCAAGCGTCTTTTCCCGACAACCGCCAAGCAATGTACAAACTGATCAGGAATATTGAAGCCAATGGCGGCTGGCCTTACATCCAGCGCATGAAACTTCGATCGCTCTTGGGGTACAGCCAACAATTATCTCCCCTAGAATACGATTCCGCCGAGCCTGAAAACGACTCGGCCAAGACTGAGCAAGGCTCGAAATAGTTTTGAGTTACGAGTTTTGAGTCTATAAGTTTTACTTTAACTCAAAACTCATAACTGAGCTGCCCTCGCGCCCCTAGAACCCGAAAGGTGTAGGAGGTACGGGTGTCGGACTCGGCAGCATCGAAGGAAAAATCTGCGTCTGGCCAGGCATTGGCAACAGCCCCGGAGCAGGAGTCGGGGCGATCGAACTAATTGACACCATCGAATCAGGCACAGTAACAGTCGGCGCAGTCGGAATCCTCGAAGCAGTCGGAGTCGTTACCGGAGTCGGAGTCGTTACCGGAGTCGGAGTTGTCGCCGGAGTCGGAGTCGTTACCGGAGTCGGAGTTGTCGCCGGAGTCGGAGTTGTCGCCGGAGTCGGAGTTGTCGCCGGAGTCGGAGTTGTCGCCGGAGTCGGAGTTGTCGCCGGAGTCGGAGTTGTCGCCGGAGTCGGAGTCGTCGCCGGAGTCGGAGTCGTCGCCGGAGTCGGAGTTGTCTCCGAAGTCGGCCTGGGGCTAAACGTCCCGCTCACAGAGATAAAATCATTGGCATCAATCAGCGCCGATGGAGTGTCAACCAAAATTGCTAAAAGCTTGCCGTCGATCGTAATTACAGTATCTCTGAGATTTGCGCCGTTACCTTGGCTCACTTGCAGTTGGCTGAAAGATAAACTGCTCGGCAGTCCAAAGAAATCCTCTGCCTCATTGTAATCAGTAATTAAAACCAAACTTCCCGGGCCCGCTCCCAATCCAAAAACATCGCTGCCGCTGCCGCCAGTCAGAGTATCCGAACCCTCACCTCCGATCAGAGAATCATTACCCTCTGCCCCAAATAAATTGTCATTGCCGAAACTGCCTAGAATTGTATCGTCACCGAGACCTCCGGCCAAGGAATCATCGCCAAAACCGCCGTCTAGAACATCATTACCTTTGCCCCCGAACAGAAAGTCGTTGCCTTCCTCTCCCAGTACCGAGTCATCGCCTAAATCGCCGCGAAGCGTATCGGAACCGCTGCCGCCAAAAACTGTATCGTCAGCCTTCCCCCCAAATATTTGGTCGTTGCCAGAATCACCGAAGAGCGAATCGTTGCCGTCATTGCCGTACAAAGTATCATCGCCGTCGGCACCGAGGAAATAGTCGTTGCCGTCACCGCCAAACAGTTGATCTCCGCCGCTACCGCCGTTGAGAGAATCATTCCCCGAATCCCCGTAGAGAAAATCTTCATCAGCATTCCCGAACACCGAATCGTCGCCGTCACCCCCCACCAAGCTGTCGTTGCCAGTACCGCCGGCAATCACATCAAAGCCCGCGTTGCCGCGAATCACGTCGTCGCCGGCATCTCCCAATACGCTGTCTGAGCCGTCGTTGCCTTCGAGGAGGTCGTTGCCCAAACCGCCGCGAATCGAGTCGTCGCCGTTGCCGCCTAAAGCAAAATCGCGACCTTGGTTGCCAATGAGTTCGTCATTTCCTTCGCCTCCAAACAGCGAATCTCCTCCGTCGCCTCCGAGCAGTTGGTCGTTGCCGGCGTCCCCCTCTAGGGTGTCATCTCCTCCGGCACCCAGCAGCGTGTCATCGCCATCTAAAGCGCGAATTCGATCGCCCTGCGGAGTGCCTAGAATAAAGTCGTTGCTGTCTGTGCCGATCAGGTTTGCCATAGGGGATACACCGCTCCTCAATCAAATAAATTGTTTTAAATTATGTCAATCGCCTTCGTGACAAGGCATTGCTGCTTGCCTACGTTAGCATAATTGAGATTTTGGCAATCTGCCGAAGGAGCGGGAGATGGGTGCGACTGTTTTGATGGGCGATCGTCAAATATTTATAGCGATCGTACATTTTTGTCGATCGCGACTTATCTCAAATCTGTTAGCATCGGAATTATTCCTATTTCTCGACCTCTGCGTGAATCTGCGTTAATCCATTGTCATCTGCGGTTAATACATTCTTTTTTTTTACCGCAGATGAGGGCAGATTAACACGGATTAACGC
>NZ_JBARVX010000647.1:0-1607 GCF_049646505.1 Microcoleus sp. | reverse complement strand
GCAGTATCCTATAAAAAGATGCTTGTTCTGAATGCTTCCCGAAAATGGGGTCAAGCGAGAGCAAAAATAAATGCAAATGATTATTGTTGCTAAAAAAATGAATCCAGCAGATCCAGAATTAGAAGTTTGTGACATCGTGCAAGTCAGTTGGCTAGACAGGTGGCAAGTTTATCAACGCTTGCAAGAATTAGAAATTCCCTGCTGGTGCACGGCCGACCAACCTCTGCGGGCAAAAATTAGCACCGCCAAACAAGCTGCTCAACTAGCGAGCGTTTTGAAGCAATTGAGCGCTCCGCGGCGCGAACTGGTGCAGTTGCTCGAGTGCTGCTGGCAAATCGGGTAAAGGCGGTTGGGCTTCCATCGCGCCCTGTACGCGATTTAACAAATTTAAAGGAGTTATCACAATGTATAAGTCTCGCAAGCAAGTTTCCGAATTCAGTTTGGAGGGAGAAATCCTCAGCCTGATTGTTGAAGATGGTTGCAAACTTAAATATTTGCGAATAAAGACCGATCGCCAAGTAGAATACCTAGTGAAACTTTGCAAGGAATTGCGGTCATTTTTAGGGCCTGTTTTGACGACTGGGTTGAGGGTTCAAGTTGCAGGCGAGAAAGAACTCAATTTGAAAAACGGTAAGATAAAACTGAAAGCTCGCAGTCTGACGCTGGCTGGGGGTAACAAAGATAGATCGCCCGAACAGCAAGACTCTACGAATGTGCCTTGTGAAATTGTGACATCCGACGATCGCGCCAACGGCAAAACCGAAGCCAGCATTCCACAGACAGATAAAACTGTAAAAGCTCGGGCAAAAACCCAAACCAAAATATTAGTATGTCAAAAATCTGACTGCCAAAAACGCGGCGGGGCAGCAGTCTGTAAAGCTTTAGAAAATGCTTTGAATTCGCGGGGTTTAGAAGAAGAAGTGACCGTTCAGGGTACCGGATGTCTCAAACAGTGCAAAGCCGGGCCAAATATAGTTTTGATGCCAGACAAAACTCGCTACAGCCGCATTGCACCAGCAGAAGTTCCAGCAATTATTGACAAACATTTTGCAGTTGCTAAGGCTTAGCCGATCGGGCACAACGGGAGAGGGAGACTGGCAGAATTTGGCTGCTGACTGACCATCGGTGACTAATAATTGATGACTGGGGGCTTTCTTTTGGATAATCTATAAGGATAGACTGTTTCACAGACCCTGTGACTATTGGGATAAAAAGCCATGTCAGAAGCTGATCGTCGAGCTAATCAGCATCAATCACACCCTGCTGTTCAATCGGATACCGAACCATTGCAGTCAAATTTTGCTGCTCCAGGGGGTTTTGAGCCGATCGCCCCCCCTCCGACAGATACTCCCGCAACGGTTCCCCAGCAGCCAGAAGAAGACTGGCAAACAGTAGATTTTCCCAACGCGCTCAGCGTAGATGCAATTCCTACAAAACCCTCGGCAAACAATTTGCAATCTCACACACAGCCGACTGAGGCCCAATCGCCCTTGGTTTCAGAGAACCTCAAAAATCTGCTCGGTAATGCCGAACAGCGTCAGGCCAAAGGATCGACCCCAGTAACCCTGATGCAAGCGCTGCACGAATGCAACCGCGACCTTTTGCAG
>NZ_JBARVX010000646.1:0-3312 GCF_049646505.1 Microcoleus sp. | reverse complement strand
GCGTATTTTGATCGGAGGACTACTCAAGGAGTTGTGGAAGGAATTAATAACAAATTAAAGCTCATCAAAAGAAAAGCTTATGGGTTTAGAAATTTTGACAACTTTATTCTTAGGAGCTTCTTACATTGGCATTTTGCTAGTTAGTTTTACATACTAGGTTCGGTAGAACCATTTAATCTTCCCCTCAAGAGTTTTTATATATAGAATCCTGTGTTCTTTAGCGCCGTCTACACGACCTTTGGCGGAGCTAATTACGCCATTTGCGTGGCGCTTATTGATACCGTAAGTTTGTTGCAAGTGTGTGTTCCAGTCGGACTTCTTGAATCCTGTATTTAAAAGTAAGTGGTTGACTGTTTCAACACTTGCGGCCCTAAAAATCGGGGCGTAAGCTTCTAAGAACATCTCGAAATCTGTAAATCCTAGTTCGTTGAGTTCATCTGCTGGTGTGGGCAAGCCTTTACAATAAGTTAGGGTAGTCATTGATTCGACCTCTCAATGCGGTTGTATCTTTGTATCTTAATCGCTTCGCACAGAATTCGCAAGATTTTGAATGAGTTATTTATTTCTGAAACGTTGCTGGCGAGGTCTTCTTCAAAGGTTGCGTCTTTTTTTTCGATCGAAATCACCAATGCTAATTAGTCTGTAGATTAATTTACCGAGAATTTAGTAATTAAATTCTCGGTAAATCTCGATAAACTGTCAACTGCCGTTAACCCTCTACCCTCGATCGACCAGAAGCACCGTTTACAGGAATTACCAATTAATATCGGGTTTAATTGCCGAAAATCCAACGGCTTTTCTAAGCAACAAAAACCAGCGTTCCCTGGTTGGCTTCCAAAGTATCGCCCATTTGCGTACCGTCGTGAAAAGCACCCAGAATTACCTCGCTAGTTTTGCCGATCGCGATCGCACCGCTAGCATCAATCCCGATCGCCCCAAAATCCCGCTGGCGCGAGTCAGCTTCCGCAAAAGAACGCTCAAAAGCAGCCTTCAAACTCAAACCATCCGTTACCCGAATCACAATCCGCGCCGCCAAACACTCATCCATAATGTGCTCGCCGATACCCGTACAGCTAACCGCCGCATTACCAGTCGCGTAATTTCCCGCCGGCATCGCCGAATCGCTCACCCGCCCGATCCGCTCAAAACCCTTGCCGCCCGTCGAAGTTGCAGCAGCCAAACCCCCCGCGGAATCCAAAGCTACGACTCCGATCGTACCAACACCCGCAGGTTCCGCCACCACATCAGCCATTGCCTTGCTAAAATTGCCTTGGCGTTCCTGCATCCACTCGTGCAAACGCAAATCCGTCATCGGATCGTAAATCGGCAAATGAAGTTCTCGCAGCAATTCCGCCGCCCCAAAATCAGACAATACTCGATCGTCCGCAGCCTGCAAAAACTTAGCAAGTTCGATCGGATTTTGAACCCGAGAAACATTAATCGCCCCGCTGAAACGCTGCAGCAAACCGTCCATCAGCGAAGCACTCATCCGAATTTGTCCGTCAGACTGCACCACAGAACCGGTACCGGCATTAAATCGCGGGTCATCTTCCAACAACCGACAGCCTTGTATCACCGCATCTACCGCACTCGCACCGTCTTTGAGCAGCGGATAAACGGCCTCCAAAACATCATAAAGCGATTTGCGAACCGCCTCAATTCCGCCTTTGCTGTGTAGAGAACTGCCTGCACCGCCGTGAATAACTAGCTTTGGTTGCACCTGTTGCGATGCCATACTTCTAACCGTGAAATTTTTCCTTTGCAATCTTAGCCTCAGTTTGGCAAATGGCAAGACATTCTTAATTTTTTGTGCTATTGCGGCGGCGGCGACAGCGATCGGAACAGTATTTCACCTCATCCCAGCAGTCGGCCCATTTTTTGCGCCAAGTAAAAGGTCGATCGCACACCGGACACATCTTAGTCGGTAACTCAGATTTCGATCGCTGTTTGGCCATGCTAATTTTGACAGTAAGCTGTTGCGGCATATAAATTATATGTCACAATACTCCGGACAGTTTTGCGAACGATACTACAAGCTTACGCGGGGTAAAGATCGTAAAAAAGTCGAATTAAATGCCGCGTCAGGGGTGGAGCTAACATTGATTTAATTATCCACAGCGGCTCAAAGTCAAGCGACAATAAGCCATTGGGTCATATAAAAGCTGTCCGGACTATTGCTCAGAGGAATAGTAGAAAAAATACTAGCCTGTTGGCTGCGATGCTAAGTTGTTGGAGCGATGAATTCAGTGGGGTCAGACAAATCAATTTCAAGAAGCCTGGAGTCTTGTCAACAGACATTGATTATCTACCGAGAGATTAAAGACCGCTAAGGTGAGGGGGCAGCATTGGGTAATCTGCGAAATGTTTACACTTCCCTAGGCAACTATGTCCAGGCGATTGAATACTATCAGCAGTCGTTGACCATCGCCCGTAACGTTCATAACTGCCAAAGATGGAGAGCCAAACATGATTAGACTTCCTGGAATTAAAGTTTTAGCCCAAATTTACGAAAGTGACAATTCTGTTGTCTATCGGGGAATCAGAGAACAGGATAACCAACCGCTGATCCTGAAAGTCCTCAAAGAAGATTATCCTGCCCCCTCTGAGCTAACCCGATACAAGCAGGAATATGAAATCACCCGCAATCTGAACATAGATGGTGTGGTTAAACCCTATGCCTTAGAACCTTATAAAAAAACTCTGGTCATTATCTTAGAGGATTTTGGCGCATCATCCTTAAAGCAATTATTCAATGGCTCTGTAGATGTATGGTCTGTCTTATCTCTAGCGAAATTCTTCAAATTAGCCATCAAAACAGCAGAGATATTGGGCGCGATTCACACTGCCAATATTATTCATAAAGATATTAATCCTGCCAACATCGTCTTTAACCCAGAAACAGAAATTATTAAAATCATCGACTTTGGTATCTCCACTCAATTAACCCGCGAAAATCCTACCCTGAAAAATCCCAATATTTTAGAAGGCACTTTAGCCTATATTTCACCGGAGCAAACGGGACGAATGAATCGTTCTTTAGATTACCGCACTGACTTTTACTCTCTCGGCGTTGCCTTCTATGAACTACTGACGGGACAGTTACCTTTTGAAAGTACCGATGCGTTGGAACTGGTGCATTGTCATATCGCCAAACAGCCAATACCCCCTCATCTTTTAGGAGAAGCAGAGGGGGAGAGAAGCAAAAGGGGAGAACCTTGTCCTCAAGCCGTTTCGGATATTGTCATGAAACTGATGGCGAAAATGGCAGAGGAACGATATCAAAGTACCTGGGGACTCAAAGCTGATTTAGAA
>NZ_JBARVX010000645.1:0-6717 GCF_049646505.1 Microcoleus sp. | reverse complement strand
GTTTGTATCCGAGCTTGACGAAAGCCTGAAACCCTGATTATACCGTTAGCGATTGAAAACTGTCCGAAGTGTTGGTTGCCTTAATTATGCACAACCGATCGCCGGAGAGTGATAAACTGACGATCGGAGTTTTCTCCGATAGAGGCTGGCGAAGTCAAAAAAAGTTCGCCGGAAGATACTAGCGCAGCGCACAGACGGGTGGTTGAGAGAACAAGCGTGCTGGGATGAGAACCCTATTTATACCTAACAAATATTGGGTGGCGATCGCAATAGGCCCCGTCGAGTTGCGCCCACAAAAAAGTTCTGAGTTCAAAAGCTTTTTTCTCGAAGCATCTGAGTGTTACTTTAAGGTTCGTAGTGAGGACTTTAGTCCGCATTCAAGAAGGACTAAAGTCCGAACGATCAAACCTGTTTTAGAGTAGTGAATCGAGCCGACACGCTCTTAAAAAATCTGATAAAAAGATAGCCTGATGTCAGTAGCAACTCACATCAGGCACTATCAGCTTGCACGATCGCGCAAATAAAGTGTTTGTTACCTGTCAACAGTCAACCGTCAACAGTCAACCGTCAACAGTCAACCGTCAACAGTTACCGGATGACAGCTAAAGCACCGGCACCTGCTGCTGCTACGGCCGAGGTAAGAGCGGTAAAAAACAGCCACCAAGAAGCAACTTCGGCTGCTTTCCGAGTTTCTTCGGCTTGTTTTTCAGCTTGAAGTTTGATGCTTTCAAGGCGAAGTTGGGCTTCTTGCTGCAAGCGTTCTGCTCTTTGCAACACTCTATTGCGGGTGACTTCAATTTGGTCGATCAAGCGGTTGGCATCGGCTTCGGAAATGTCCTCGCGGGAACTCATTAGTGCTACTAAAGTATCGCGGTTGAAATGACCTAACCGATCGCGCAAAGCATCAAATCCGGCTTGCGGATCGTCAAATAATTGACGCACGTCCCGCGTAATCCCTTCATAATTTAGTTCGGGGCGATCGAGCGAATTGAGGTAATCCCGAACTTTTGAGAGAATCCCGTCAATTACCGACTGAATGCCCTCTTGAATTTTCTGGATTTGCAGTGCGAATTGGTCGCGCACCGACAAAATTTGATCGACAATCCGAGCAGCTTCTGCTTCGGAAATATCCGGCCGCTGAGACAGCATAGAAATCATAGTCTCTCGATCGATGTGCGACAGACGTTCGCCCAAACTGTAAGCGCCGACTTTTGGATCGTGCAGCAGCAGTTGGAAGTCGCGCTTGATGGCTTCGGGATTTAATTCATCCTTGCCCGTATTTCGCAAATAATCCTCTAAAACGCTCTGAAAATCGAGCACTTGGCTTTGCACCCGCTTTGCCAAACGGCGCGGCGCTTTCGCTATCGAACCCAGAGTTTCCTGCACTTGGTCGATAATTTCATTTACTTGTTCCTCGGTCAAATCTTCTCTCTGAGAAAGCAGTTTTACCAAAGTATCGCGATCGACCTGAGACAAGCGTCCCCGCAGCGCTAAAGCCCCTTCCTTGGGATTTTCCATCAGTTTTGTCAAATCCCGCTGAATCCCTTCAGGATTGAGTGCTGACTTGCCAGTATTGCGGAGGTAATCGGCCAGGGCGGTGGTAGTTTCGTCGTACTGATCCTTAGCTTTTTCTGCCAGTTGTTGCGGTGCTTGGAGCGCGCTGTGCCAAGTTTCCTCAGCGCTGTCAAGAAGCTGATTTACTTGGTTTTCGCTGAGGTCTTTCCGCTGAGAAAGCAATTTTACCAAACTATCGCGATCGAACCTAGAAGCTCTAGCTCTGAGCGCCCACATTCCCGCTTCTGGGTTGTCCAGCAGCGTTTTAAAATCGCGCTTGATACCTTGGGGACTGAGTTCTGATTTGCCCGTAGACTGCAAGTATTCTTGTGCTTTTTGCCACTGATTGTCTAACCGGACTTGCGCCGCTTCTTGCAGACCTTTAGCATCTGCTAAAACGACATCTCGCGTCCTTTCCAACTCGTTGACAATTTGTTCTACTTCCTGGAAGCCAAAGTTTTCGCGGCCTCTGAGAATTTGCACGAAACTGTCGCGGGTGTAAGGAGAAAGCCGATCGCGCAACTGTTCGTAACTCGCATCGGAATCCTCTAATATTTTTTTAAAATCGCTCCCGATACCTGCTGCTGTCAGCTCTTCTTTCGGCGTCAGCTTCAAATAAGTTTCCACCCGCCACTGCAAATCGCGAGCTTTTTCTTGCTCCTCGGCAAAGATAACGGTTTCTAAAACTCGCCGTCTTATTCCTTCTAACTCCTGGGAAATTTCTTTAATTTTGTCTTGGGTAAAAACCCCTCTACTGGCGAGAGTTTCGGCAAAATTAGACTGTTTGAGTTTTTCTAATTCGCGGCGCACAGTTCCCGGATCTGCCGTAGGATCGTAGAGCACGTCACGAAATTCGCGCTCGATCGCTTGCGGGTTCATCTGCCACGAATAAGTGTTGAGCAAGTAGTTTTCTACGTCGGCGCGGATCGGGCTGTAAGTTTCGGGTTCGCCCTTGACTTGAGCGGTAACTTTATCAGCTTGCTGGCTAACTTTATCTTTAGCTGTTTTGAGCTGACCGACTGCTTTTTCTACATCAAAATCGGAAATATCCGTGCGGCCCAAAACTATTCCCATTAAAGCATTAATTGCCATTGTCCTGGCTTGGGACATCATGGTGGGGCTTTGGTCGGAATTTTGACCGCCTAGATTGCTGAGGGCTTGTTCTACCCTACTTCCCAATTGATCTGAGACTAAATCTCCCGATTTAGCAGATTTGAGATAATCTACCAATTGGGCGATGCCGTCTGATTTGGAATCTTGTTTTCCTACTTGTTTCCAAGCATCTTGGAGTTGGTCTACAATCCGGTTTACGTCGCGCTTTGACAAGTCCGATCGCGAGCTTACTAAATCTACTAGAGTTTGGCGATCGAGATTCGGCAAATTTTCCCCAGCAATCGTCTTGAGTTGCGGATCGTTAAGCAGCTTTTCAAACTCGCCGCGCATCGCTTTGATGTCTAATTCCGGCGGTTTCAGGGCTTGGATGTAGTCTTCGACATTTTCCCGCAAGCTGATGGGGTCGATCGCGCTACCGAGTTCGTGTCCCACTGCGGAGGCTGCTGCTTTGGCTGTGGCCACTACTTGGTTGCTGGCTGCTTGCGCGCCGAGGGCTGCGGCTGCGGTGCCAAAAATCGCTTGAACGCCGGATGTCGCGGTGTTGACGACGGAACCGATCAGAGAACCGACGGTGGTGGAGCTCACCCAGACGAGAAGTGAGAAATAGGCAGCCCAGACAACTAAACCGACTATCGCCCCCAAAACCGGACTGGTAATCAAGCTGAGCTTAACTGCTAGCAAGCAAGCGAAGAATAGGGCGACGGTGACAGTGATTAGCGTCCAAGTGCCGACTTTGCTGCCGATGTGGCGCACTGGCGGGCCGCTGCTATCCGACTGGTGTCCGTCATCGTGGGATTGTCCGATGTAGGAAAGACCCGCAGCTACTGATAAATTCGTCAGCAACAGTTGGAAAGCGCAGGCTAGAACGACTCCAGCGATTAGGGCGATAAAAAATTGCGGCCCAGAATAGAGGAGTGCTGTTTCTTCTACTGTGTTTGTAGTTGTAGTCGGTTCTACTAGCACTTGGGCCAGCCAGAACCCGGTGTTATACATTTCTGGATTTATTGGCAAATTTTGATACATAGTATATGCCTCGCTAAAGGGTGGGTACGCGCGATCGCTGGCGCGAGTTGACTAATTATATAGTTTTAGATTCGTGCCCCCAATGGCAAGCATCGCCTTATTGACGAGCTAAAGCATCCCCCTACAGTCGGAATTGTACAAATATGTCTGCGGCCTATTCTCAATTGATCACTATTTGTGCTATGTCAATTTTGTTTGAGTTGTGAATTAGACTTTTTTAACGAAGCGCAATATTTGTAGGGGCCCTTTTAACCAACAATTTTTCATTCACATCCAAAATATTTATAATATCTATAAACCCGCCTCCACAGGACGAAAAAATTTTATAACAGGGAATTTAACGGATATAATATTAGTTATTCAGCTTCAAGGAATTCGAGAGTGCAGCGAGAAAGTCATGCAATTATTATTGGTGGCAGTTTAGCAGGACTGTTGGCCTCTAGAGTATTAGCCAAACATTTCGATCGAGTCAGTATTGTTGAACGGGATTTTTTCCCCGAAAAACCCGCACCCCGCCCCGGAATTCCTCAATCCCGTCACCTTCACATCCTTTTAAATCGGGGGAAAATCATCCTAGAACAGTTGTTTCCCGGCTTGGAAAACGAACTGGTAGCTGCTGGTGCTCCTAGGTTAGATCCGAGGTCGATCCGGTGGTTTAGTCCGGCGGGTTGGGCCCCCCTATTCAGCCCGGATCTAAATGATTTAATTATGTTCAGTCGGGATTTGCTCGATTGGCAAATTCGCCGTCGCTTGGCTGAAAATACGAACGTGCATTTCCTTGAAGGAGGCACAGTAACGGGGTTGCTGGCGAATGCCTCGCGCACGGAAGTTGCTGGCGTGTCGGTGCGTTTTCGCGATCGCCAAAACCCAGGCAATATTCACGAACAAAATTTGAATGCAGATTTAGTAGTCGATGCTAGCGGAAAAGTTTCTCAAACACCTAAATGGTTGAAAAAACTCGGCTATATACCGCCTCAAGAAACGGTTATTAATGCTTTTGTAGGCTATGCCACCCGTATCTATGAATGCAGCGGTAAATTGTCAGACACAGCGCCAGTATTTGTGTCAACAGCACCGCCATTTCGCACTCGCGGCGGTGGAATTTTCCCGATCGAAGGCAATCGCTGGCTGGTGACTCTCGGCGGGGGCGATCGCGATTATCCCCCCGCAGATGAAACAGGTTTTGTAGAATTTGCCCGCACTCTCCCAACTCCGATAATTTATCATGCAATTAAAGATGCGAAACCGCTAACTCCTATTTCGAGTTATCGAGGTACTGAAAACCGTTTGCGCCACTACGAGCGCCTCCCTCGTTATCCTGAAAACTTGGCAGTTATCGGTCATGCTGTTTGCGCTTTCAACCCAGTTTACGGCCAGGGAATGACGGTTGCTGCACTGGATGCTCAGATGCTCGATGAATGCCTGCTTCTTCAGCGGCAGCGCTATCCTGAAGGCTCTTTAAAAGGTTTCTCTCGACAATTTCAACAAAAACTAGCAAAATTACATACAATTCCTTGGACATTTGCCATCAGTCAGGACTCTCGCTATCGGGGAAGTGAAGGTGCAAAACCAAACCTCGCTACGCAGTTGATAATAGATTACATGGATTTGGTGTTAAAAGTGCTTGTAGATGATGCTAAAGTTTGTCAAGCTTTTTTGGAAGTTCTGCACATGATCGAGTCACCTGCTGTATTTTTTCATCCCCGTATTGCGGTTAAGGCGATCGGGCAATTAGACAATTTTAAATTCTATAAGTAGCGAAACCGCTGAACCTAAGTCCCGCAGTAAGTTCTGCCAATGATATCAGGTTCAATCTATGACCATCATAAAAACGGTTTGTAGTGCCGCACTACGAACGAATATGATTGCGGTTAATCGACCGAACATGATATAAGTTTTGAGTAGGTGATTATCATCCAAAAGTTACAAAATCACCCACCTTACTCCTACCATCCAACAACGCAGAAATCGTTAACACCAATCGAGCTAGCATTGACTCCCGTTAACGAAGCAATTACTTCTCCACTTCCCTTGAATTTAATCAGCGCATTGTTATTGTCCTGACTAATTTCTAACCTCTCAAAACTCAAACCTCCCGACAATCCGATGAAATCATAACCTTTAACAAAATCAGAGACAATATCAAATCCGCGATTCATTCCTAAGACAAAAGTATCGTTACCCAAACCTCCGATGAGACTGTCGTTCCCTAAATCTCCTGACAATAAATCATCGCCAACGCAACCGAGTAAGGTGTCATTATCTTCACCTCCATAAATTGTATCATTCCCTTCGCTACCGTCGATTAAGTCTTGATTTTCGTTACCGCTGAGGAAGTCATCTCCTGCACCACCGCACAAAGTATCGTCTCCGAGTTGTCCGAATAGAGTATTATTGCCTTCGCTGCCGAGCATTAAATCCCGATCTTTTCCGCCCAATAAGATATCGTTTCCTTTGCCACCGTCCATAAAATCTTGACCTCGATTGCCAAAGATTAAATCATCATCTTCTTTGCCGTTAATTGAATCATTACCCTTATTCCCGAAGATAATATCTTCACCAAAGCCGCCAAGAATAATGTCGTTTTCTTTGCCACCAAATAGAATGTCGTCTCCCCGATTGCCGTCAATGAAATCATCGTTTTCATTGCCGTTAAAAATATCATTAAAATCGCCACCAAATAGGTTGTCGTTGCCAGTTAAAGCATCGAATATATTGGGACGGCTACTGCCAAAATATGCGTCGTTTTGGGGAGTGCCAATTAGTAAACCGGGGCGACCATTGATAATGTTATCAATTTGTTGGTTGGGTTGGTTGAGATTGGGATACTCAATTTTATCGCAAATGCAGTCTCGATCGGGCGTTGCAGTCGGAGTGGGAGTAGGAGTGGGAGTGGGAGTCGGTACAGGCGCGAGATTTACAAGCGCCGAAATCGGGAAATCAAAGGGATTTTCATCGCTATCATTATTGACAAATTCCAGTTTGCCTGTTTTATTCCCTGCTGTCGTTGTATCAACTTCAACTTGC
>NZ_JBARVX010000644.1:0-2519 GCF_049646505.1 Microcoleus sp. | reverse complement strand
AAATATCAGACATCACACCCCTGCAATCTCTGACTAATTTGACTTCTCTGAATGTAAATTTTAAACCTGAACATAAGGCTCTAATCGAAGCGTGTCGTCAAAAGTGGGGAACTATCGTCAACTCTACCAAACCCATCTCTAACCCCAAAGCCGCAGCCGCCGTTAAGTCTGTCTGCGAGATCCTGGGTTTAAAAGCCTCTGAAATAACTTTTTGCAGTAGCCCCAACGGAGGGGTAGCACAAATACCGCTGAAAAGATCCAATGACACTGATTTGATAAAGCGACTAAAAAAACGGGTAGAAGATGCGCTGCACCCCTTTTTCTTGATAACAGAATTGCGGCAAGAACTTTCGGAGTTAAGTATATGGGAGGAACAGCTAGAACAACAATTTAACACAGACTTTGCCAATTATTGGAAATATTCAAAGTCAATATTTACTCCGAAATACTTGGTTGAGGCTCTCGGTGTTGCTGAATTCTGTGTTTCCTTGGGCATTATTATCAAACCAGAAGCACAGAAAGTTTTTGAATGCCTGAACCAGCTTTTAGCAGAATGCGGCTGGATTATTTTGTTAGATGATACCTGCATTGTGTGCTCGCGCCCTTGTCAGCTTAGCCTTGACAGCGAATACCGCCTCCACGCAGAAGGGGAACCTGCACTGGAATTTCCCGACGGTTACAAAATCTATTCCTACCACGGTGTAACATTACCTGAAAAATACGGACAAATTCACCCCAATCTGTGGCAAGCACAATGGCTTTTAGAAGAAAAAAATGCTGAATTAAGACGAGTATTAATTCAGGGAATTGGTTATGCTAGAATTTGCTCGGAACTGCAAGCAAAAGAGTTAGATTGCTGGAAAGAATACACGCTGCTCAAAATTGATGCTGATATTGATGGCTTCGATCCTGATGATTTCGAGGACGATGATGATGCTCCGAAAAAAGAAGATATTTATCTGTTAAAAATGATTTGTCCGAGCACCGGACACATTCATGTTTTGCGAGTTCCGCCAGATGTGACATCTGCTAAAGAGGCAATTCGCTGGGTAAATTGGGATATTGACTCAGAGGAGTTTTCGGTGCAAACTTGAGTAATACTAATTTAAAAAAGCTACAATCATCAATCTGAGGCCAATTGTTAAAAGCAGAGTCCAGCCGGACACGGCAGTGCCGTTTCCCTACCCGATTATGTTGTTAAAAGCAGAGTCCAGCGCCGGACACGGCAGTGCCGTTTCCCTACCCGATTATGTTGTTAAAAGTTGCAGAGTCCAGCGCCGGACAGGGCAGTGCCGTTTCCGTACAAATAACTGCTAGATTGGCAAAATATTAATCGATAAAACACTAATCAACATTGGGCCTGTGCCAGTTAAAAGGGTGGAATGCACCAAGCGTCAATTTAGCAAAAACTGTGAATAACATAAGAAAGAAGCCCACCTTCAGTCAAAGTTGGGCTAAATTCATGCCAGCTTACGGACAGCTAGGCAATCGGGTCTCTTAGCGGATAGACGTAAAAGTTGAGAAAAAGATCCGAACTTTGTCGAAAAACTTATTCCCAACAATTAAGCTCCAGTTTACCCGTTAGCGAAGCCCTCGAAGAGGATCGCACCAGCGACATCTCACCCGCAGCGATGTTCCCCTGAAATTGGGGAAATGCTGGGGCTTCAATTGTCCAGCATTGCCCATTTGTAACTTTCATTACCCAACCGATCAAGCATCTTCATCGTGAGCAAAGCGGCGGAAGAGGAAGTCTAGGGCGTAGTTCCGCAAGTTGTAGTATTCCGGATCTTCCATCATTTGCACCCGATCGCGCGGACGCGGAAAAGGAATCTCCAGAACCTCCCCAATCGTCGCTGACGGGCCGTTAGTCATCATCACCAGCCGATCGGCCAAAAACAGCGCTTCGTCGATATCGTGAGTAATCATCAACACCGTACAGCGGTGATCGTTCCAGATTTTCAGCAACTCTTCCTGCAATTCCTCCTTAGTAATTGCGTCCAAAGCACCAAACGGTTCGTCTAAAATCAGCACCTGGGGGCGAATTGCCAAAGCGCGGGCGATCGAAACCCGCTGTTTCATACCGCCGGAAATTTGCGGCGGTCTTTTTTCTGCAGCTTCAGTCAATCCCACCATCGCCAAATGCTCGTTGACGATCGCATTTTTTTCGACCTTCGACTTGTCAGGAAAAACAGCATTAACGGCAATGTAAACATTTTCAAACACAGTCCGCCAAGGCAACAAAGCGTAACCCTGAAACACTACCATGCGATCGGGACCAGGCTTGACAATCCGCTGGCCGTTAATCGACACCGTGCCCTCGCTGGGATGGCTAAAACCCGACACCATATTTAACAGTGTTGACTTGCCGCAGCCAGAGTGTCCGATCAGAGTATTGACATACTCCCCAGCCTGAAGGCGTGGGGATTCTTGACACATCATTTCAACTTGCTATCCTTTGTAGTCTTACGGTCGATCCGTGTCCGTTTAGAGTCGTGGCAATGCCCTGTCCCGACTTTCTG
>NZ_JBARVX010000643.1:0-3210 GCF_049646505.1 Microcoleus sp. | reverse complement strand
GCTTGTTTGCGATCGCTAATATCGAGTATTATGCCGTGCCAGACGATATCTCCATTTTCGCGCAATTCCGGCCGAGAATGAGCTTGCAGCCATTTTAGTTTTCCCGATGCTGTGACAATCCGCCATTCCTGGGCAAATGGTTCGAGATTTGCGGCACTTTTGACGATCGCCTCGAAGTGGCTGGGGCGATCGTCCGGGTGCATTTGTTCGTAGAGTAAAGCAGAGTTGTTCTGGATTTCCTCCGGCTCTAATTCTTGAATTTCTCGGCACATCGGACTGATATATTCCATCTTGACGGAGCCGTCGGGATGCTGCGCGAATATGTAAAGTTCTCCGGGAACAGTGATTGCTAATTTGTGAAACAGAGCTTCGCTTTTTTGCAAGGCTATTTGTGCTTGTTTGCGATCGCCAATATCAATCCCAAACCCAAACAGAAAGTCAAAATTGCCATTTTCATCCAAAACCGGCGTACCGTACCACTCGACTAACAAAGTATCACCGCCCTTGGTGAGAATCCGGTGCTCGCTAACCGTTTGTTCCCGGCCTGTGACGCGCTCAAAAATCGAGTGCAATTCGGCTCGATCGCCCTCGGGTACAAATGTCGCTAAGTAATCTTTGCCCGCAACTTCTGCTGGTGTATAACCGACAGCTTGCAGCATACAGTCATTGGCCAGCAGAATTTTACCCTCAGAGTCGATCGCCACAAAAAAGATCGGAGAATTTTCGATAATCTTTAAATTAAAGTCCCGCTCTTTGCGGATAATTTTTTCAGCTTGCTGGCGCTCCTCAACTTCAATTTCCAAGCGGGCATTGATTTGAGCTAGCTCGATCGTCCGCGAGGTTACTTCTGTTTCCAGGGTACGGCTGTAGTCTGCCAATATTTGCTCTGCTTGTTTGCGCGCCGTGATATCTTGAAACACAATAAGTACATAAATCACATTCCCCTCAGCATCAAATATTGGCTGCGATCGCACTTGCAAGGGAATAACTTTCCCATCCCGGCGAAGATCCATATCTTCAAGGAAGGTTTCTTTGCCCATCACGGCGCGTTCAAAGGGCGAATCTTCGATCGGGTACAGCCTGTCTGTTCCCGATACATAAAGTTGATAAGTTTCTGAAAGTTCTTCAGGGGTGGTATTTGCCACCGCCCCTTTACCCGTAATTTCTCCTCCCATCGAATTCATAAAAATCGCGCTACCAGCCGGAGTCAGGGCTATCACCCCAACCGGCAAGCATTCTATTAGCTTGGCAAATTTTTCCTCGCTGGCTGCCAAAGCTTGAAAGGAATTTTTCAGTTGCGCTACCATCTCGTTAAAAGATTGCGCTAATTCGCCTACTTCATCAGCGCGACTCACCGCCACTGTGCGATCGAATTCTCCTTTAGCGATATCTTTGGCAGCTTCGTTGAGGTGCAGCAGCGGCTGCGTCACCCATCTAGCCACCAGCACTCCGACAATTATCGATACTAGCAGCGCCAGCGCGCAAATTAAAATGGTAGTAGGGGTATTTTTGTTAATTTGCCCCATGAAATCGGATTTGGGAACTGCCAGCACGATCGACCAGTTCAAACCGTAACTATCCGAAAACGGCAGCACTTCCACAAAATATTCCTGCCCGTCTCGGCCCAATTTCAGTTGCTGCCGCTGGTTAATGTTGCCCCATCCCCCGAAGCGATCGTACAAATACTCGGCTGCGGTGCGAATGACAGTAGTTTGGCTGTCTAAAACATTCACCCGCTCAAATTCCTGCTTTTGAGAAATCTTTCTGAAGGATGATTCTTGACTCGAACTGGCAACCAGCAAGCCCGATCGATCGATCGCGAAAATTTCTCCTGTTTTGCTAACCTGGAGGCGAGCTAGATATTGCTCGATCTCCGAGAGCGAAAATTCTACCGCACAAACTCCCAGCAATTTACCATTGCGATCGCGAATCGGTTGGCTGGCTGCAATAAAAACAGTTCCCGGAGTAAAGCCGCGATAAATGCTCGACCAAATCGGTTTGTTAGCTGCCACAGCTTCTTTGTACCAGGGGCGCAGGCGGGGATCGTAGGTTCCCGCTTCTGTCTTTAATTTGGCCGTGCGAGCGCCTCTGCTGTCTGTAGCGTAGTATATGTTCTGATAATTGGTAGACTTTGATGCCGCGACAATTTGCAAGCTGTTGTCTTTCGGGTTGCGCCAAATGCCGAGATATTCTCCTGATTTTTCAGAACCGAGGGAAATCCACTGAATGCTTTTAAACGATCGCATTTGCTGCCAGAGAAACTTCTCTTTCCGAGGTTGGGGCTGTCCTAACTCTAAGTTTAATTCGGCGCGGTCGATCGCTTCAGCATTAAGTTGATTTACCCACTGGGTATTTTCCACAACAGCAGTCAACTTTTCTTCAACTCTATTTCCCGTCTGGGCGATCGATTTCTGGGCGAGTTCTTCGACTGCTGTTTCTGCGCTGCGAAACGAAAGATATCCGACAATCCCGACTGCTGCGACGATTTGCAGCACAAAACAGGCAACTAGAACGTGGCGCAGGGGTATTTTTGTTAGCTGTTGGGAAGTTTTGCTCGCGACTCGGGGCAACGGCATAGGCTGGTGACTAATTGCTCTCTAACACTTTAACTGTTCCAGCCCGCAGTTTCACTTGCGGGCGATCGAGATTGTTGGCTTGCTGTCAAAACTCGTCCCACAGAAACAAGAATCAGGAGCGATCGCAGGACTTATACAATTTTAGATTAAAGATTTTAGATTTGAGATTTTAGAAATAGAAGAATTGGCCGTGAATGATCCTGCATGGATTTGGAACAGGCGCAAAGCACTTAAATTCTTGTTTTCACGGGATTGCACGCTGTTAGCTGACAATTCCTCCGCCTTTTTCTTGCTTTCTTCGCTTTCCTACCTCAACCGAACCTGCTTCTTGCCTCGAACCTCTTCCCGACATCCGTTACATCTGAGATGTTGCAAGCTGCGAGTTAAATCCGTTAAATGCGTTATCAAATCCCCTGCTGAACATCCATCCGTTGCATCCATTAAATCCGCTACACAATCCGTTAAGCTGTCCGACAAATAAACATTGTATGTTCAGGGCCCGCTAGAAGCCCAACCCCTACTCTCCACAATAGTTTTATTGTTTTTTGACATACAGTTTAAATGTAAAACAGCTTAATTGTCAACGCTGGGTACTTTTCCCGTTTATTTAGCATAAACCAGTTCGCCCATAACA
>NZ_JBARVX010000642.1:0-15516 GCF_049646505.1 Microcoleus sp. | reverse complement strand
GTTCTGGAGTATCATCGGATTCGATCCCCCCAGCCCCCCTTAAGAAGGAGGGTTCTGAAACAGGCAATATTTTTTCGATCCCCCCAGCCCCCCTTAAGAAGGAGGGTTCTGAAACGAGCAATATTTTTTGGTATAGTCCTAATAATCTACTAGCGCGGTGCTGATTTCTGAGGAGGCGATCGCGAATTGTCTTCAAATGCACTGGTTCATCAGCAGCTTCCCAATTATTAATAATCTGAGATTGCACTATCTCCCCAATCAACAATCGGTTCGTAGTAAGGACTTCAGTTTTTCTTCCTAATTCCTGCCCTTGAACAATCAATTTACAAAGCTTTTGAGTCAGAAACGGTTGACCGCCAGTCCACTCCAAAATCTCTTGTAAAACTTCTTGATAATTGTCAACTTTACCCTCAAACCCCTTGACCAAAGGCAAAGATTCGTGTAACTTAAAACCCTGAAGTTCGATCGCGCGACCAATATTAAACGGCGTGCGAGTGGCATCGCTAATTAAATCCGACGGCGTAGCGACTCCCAGCAACACAAATGTCAACCGCTGATATTCTGATTTGTGAGCGCGTTTATTGTAGCACGATCTAATCAAGGCAAAAAAATCATCAAGGGATTCTTTGAAACTGAGAACGCTATCAATTTCATCAATAAAAATGACAATGTTTTGAGAAATCTTTACCAGCAATAACTCTTCAATTAACTCTCCTAAACGTTGGACTGGGGACATCAATTCTCTCTCCCGCCACCAAGTCATAAACTCGACTGCGTTAAACAGGTTGAAATTGCACAAAAGTTTGTAAGCAACGCCGCCGTACCACTTGTCGAGGGAGACTTGCTGGTTGCCAATGTCCGAAAGGTCGATCGTAGCACAAGCAACGCCATCAGCCGAAAGCTTTTGTACAGTTCGCACCAACAAACTAGATTTGCCCATTTGTCGGGAATTGAGCACATAACAAAACTCTCCCGCTTTCAGGGCTTGATAAAGTTCCGAGTCAGCTTGTCGCACCACATAAGTAGGTGCATCTTGCGGGAGACTGCCGCCGATTTGATATTGGTAATCGACTGTCATAATTTTGCCTATAGTTGAATTATTTGGTCACTTGTGTTGTGCCTTTACCGCAAATAACTTTGCCATTTTGATAAATTGGTTCTGCTGGTTTAATTGTACCGTCAGAATCAGTTTCGCACAAGATGGATGTTGTTGTCATTTCATCTTGAGCAGCATTTGGCTCAACTGCTTTAGCAGGAACTACAAACACACCGCCGACATAACTTTTAGGTCCTTCTTGCTTGGATACTCCGTAATTAAAGGCTGCCTTATTAGTAGCGCGAATTGAATATTTGTACCATTTTGTTTTTGTTTCAATGTCAAGTCCTAAATCAGGAATATGATCGCTAAAAGCACCTTTTTTTGCAAATTTAGCTTGCTGAGTTTTGTTCATAAAACTAATATAATGTTTGCCTTCCGATTGCTTACCACCATTTACACTACTCAGATAAGATGGTAGAGCGATCGCGGTCAATACTCCAATGCACATTAAAAGCACTAAACATCCGCAACCATTAACTGGCTTAGAATTTTCTTGACGCATGGTATTAGTCTCCTATTTGTTTGTAGTAAGGACTTTAGTCCTCAAAAAGTGAATTAAATGCCGATTTGAGTTTGTAATCTGCTGTCATTATCCGCCCTAGAATTCGATTATTCTGTTACTGCTGTCGTGCCTTTACCGCAAGCAGTTTTACCATTTTGATAAGTGGGTACTGGCGGTTGAATTGCACCGGGAGAATCAGCTTTGCACAATATGGCTAATGTCTTGAGTTCATCTTTTGCAGCATTTGGCTCAACTTCTTTAGCAGGAACTACAAAGACACCGCCGACATAACTTATACTTTTTGAGTGCTTAGATACTCCATAATTAAAAGCAGCTTGCTTGGTGGCGCGAACTAAATACTTGTAATTTGGGGTTTCAGTTTGAATGCCTGTTCCCAACGCTTCAACCGAATTAGCAAAAGTGTTTTTTTGAGCGAAATAGGCTTTCTGCTCTCTGTTCATTGAGCTAACATACTGTTTTGGTTCCGAGGGAATTTCCAGAATTACCTCATTAATAAATGAGGGGCGAGCTAGCACGCCAATTACTCCGACGTAGATTAAAAACAGCAAGCATTCGTAACGATAAAGTGAAAGGTTAGATAACAGATTTTTTTTGGGACTCATGGTATTGCATCCTCTTTGTTTGTAGTCAGGACTTTAGTCCTAAAATCTCAATTAAATGCAGCGAGGCAGAGCCTCTGGATCTGCGTCACCAGGCGGAGCCTGGTAACGAGGAGGAACGAGGAGGAGTAGGTAAGAATAATCCCTAATATCGCAACTTTTGTGCTTCTTTTTTGTCGGAATATTCGGGTTTAATCGCTTTACTGCCGACTACAAAATCGCGCAATTCCACCCTCGTAAACTTCACACCCCAGGGATCGGTCGTTGTATCCAACTCCTCCACTAAAGTATTATTGAGTTGATGGCGAGCTGTATGAAGTTCCTCGACACTTAATTGAGCAATCTGAGTCCGAATCGAAAGAATCAGCATATTGAACATGGCTTCCTTGAGATTCTGCACTTTGTAGGAAGCTTTTTCTAAGTCAATTACTCGCCAGTACACAATAAAGTCAAGGGTGACAAAAACCCGATCGCGAGTTGCACATTGTTGCGGTGGCAGTTTTAACATTTGCTCGCGCAGAGTTTGTTTGTAAGCGACTGTTTCGACAAACGGAATCAGAAATGTTAAACCGGGTTCGAGTTTTTTGCGATCGTACTTTCCGAAAATCTCAACTAAAGCTTCATCTCCTTGACGGACGATTTTAACGCTACTGACTAAAGATACTCCAGTGATTGCAAACAACACCATCAAAAAATACTGATACATAGTGAATCTCCTGGTAAATAGTTGATAGTTGATTTCTTAGTCCGCGAAGGCGGACTTTGTTTGACAAGAAGCGATTTCAATCGCCGATCGAGCAGTTAACTGTTACCAATCAATCTGTCAGGTATCACAATCAGCGTGTTTCCTTCCCGGCGCAAAACGTAAACTTTTTGTCGGCGTGCGATTAGTTCGGAATCTTCATTGCGAGCTTTCCAAGAAGCACCTTCATAAATCACCATTCCGATTTCTCCCGATAAAATTTCGGAGATAGTTGTGGCTGCGGTGGCTTCGGGAATTACAAACTTTTTGCGAACAATGAAAATCGGTCTAATCCAGATACTTAGGGCGAGAGAAATTCCCATCCAGTAGGATATCTGCCAGTCAAAATCTTCATACATTACGTTCGCCCAATCAAACTGAAATGCTACTGATCCTCTCCACAAAATAAAGGATGAAATTAGAGCAGCAACTCCCATCATCAGCGCGTAAAACCTGTATCTTTGGGGCTGAGTTTTTTGGATAAATAGATCGATCGCACTTAGTACAACCCCTAGCAGCAACCAAAACATCGGCGGTGTGAAAGCGAAACCCGGTTGATTAGTGGCTAACGCTAGCGACAAAATTAGGAGAGAATGCACAATGCTTTTACCTCGTTTTGATGCGATTCAACCTTGTTATTTCTCATCTAATCAGGCCGCTATTTGAGTTCGTGAGTGACTTCTTCGAGAATTCATCGACTTTTCATCGACTTTAGGAGTAGTTACAGAATCTTGGCAAGACTACTAGATTTCGATCCCCCCTAGCCCCCCTTAAGAAGGGGGGGACCGGAAGTGTTCAAAGTCCCCCTTTTTAAGGGGGATTTAGGGGGATCTAGACTTGCCGTAACAACGATATTTCTCAATATTTGAGTCTTAAATCGACTTTTCATCGACTTTTTATCGACTTTGGGGACGGTGGCATTTATGATGGTTTTAGTGTCTCGATCGTTATAAGCAATGCCTCGATCGCTCAGGCTGCGTCTCCAGTGCATTCCCGCAATTAAATCGTCTCTGCTGAGAAATGGCTTCCCCAGTCAGAAAATCTTGGCTGAGGATTTAGGGATAGCCCAATCTACTGTCAGTCATTTCCTGAATGGCAAACCTGTGGATTATGCCAATTTCATCGAAATTTGTCGCGGATTGGGCCAGGAATGGCGCGATATAGCCGATTTTGAGGCGGAATCGGCGCTCGATGAGGTGTTGCCAATATCTGCAAAAATTGCGATCGCCCAATCCAGTCCAGGCCATGAATTAGCTGTCAATTTAAGCAATATTCCTACCACAAAACAGTCAATAATTCAACCCTTGCCAGCAGCCGCACCAGAATTGCCGGGAGGACAAGTAGATTTAGCTTCTTATTTTTATATCGATCGCCCTCCCATCGAATCTCGCTGTTATGAAACCGTCCTCCAACCGGGGGCGCTGATCCGCATCAAAGCTCCCAGACAGATGGGCAAAACTTCTTTAATGGCGCGGATTTTGCATCATGCAGAACAGCAAGGTTCTCGGACAGTAGCGCTGAGTTTTCAATTAGCAAATAGGAGAGTTTTTGCTAATTCAGATACGTTTTTGCAGTGGTTTTGTGCTAGCGTCGGTCAAGAATTGGAAATGCTGGAACAGTTGCCGAAGTGCTGGGAATTAGCAGATTTGATTGGCAGCAATCAGTGCTGCAAGGCTTATTTTGAACAGTATTTACTGTCAGAATCGTCAGCGCCTCTGACATTGGGTTTGGATGAGTGCGATCGCCTGTTTGAATGCCCGGAAATTGCCGACGACTTTTTTGGATTGTTGCGGGCTTTGCACGAAGAAGCCAAGCGGCGAGATATCTGGAAAAAGTTTCGCTTAATTGTAGTGCATTCGACAGAAGTTTATATCCCACTGGATGTGAATAAATCGCCGTTTAATGTGGGATTGCCGATCGAATTGCCGGAGTTTGATGGGCAGCAAGTGCAAGATTTGGCACTGCGGCACGGATTGAATTGGAGTGCGGAGGACATTGCCGAATTAATGGGTTTAGTAGGCGGAAATCCTTATTTAGTGCGGCTGGGAATGTATCATATTGCACGTCAAGATGTGACTTTAAATCAGTTGGTGAAATCTTCAGCTACTGAAGCGGGAATTTACAGCGATCATTTGCGACGGCATTTGTGGAATTTAGATAAATATGCGGAATTGATGGAGGCGATGAGAGAGGTTGTGAGTGTTTCCCAGCCAGTGCGATTGAGGTCAGAATTGGGGTTTAAGTTAAATAGTATGGGGTTGGTGAAATTGGAGGGAAATGATTGTATTGCGAGATGTCGGTTGTATCAGGAGTATTTTGGCGATCGGCTATAATGCAAATAATCCTGAAATCAAAAAATAATGCAACTCTAAGCAAACTTCAAACCCATATCCACTAAGTCATTCCCAAATCTAAAATCTAAAATCTAAAATCTAAAATGGTATAATCCTTATTTAGCCGATCGCCAAATCCACACTAACTACAAATTCGGGAAAAGCCAGCGGCGAAACTTTGTCGCCCCGCCAAAACCTGAGCATTAAACTGTAACCGTTAACAGTCGGCTGGCGGTAAACTTCCAAGCAGTTTTCCTGCAAATTGACTATCCATACTTCCTGAATTTGCGATCGGGCATAAATAGGAAGTTTCACGTCTCTGTCATAATCTATTGAAGTGTCAGCTACTTCTATTAATAGTAACACTTCAGATGGGAGGGGGTGGGCGGTTGAATAATAATCGGCGCGAGGTTGTAACAATACTAGATCGGGTTGCGGCTCAGTGCGATCGCTCAACTGAACGGGGTTCTGCACGTCAAAAGTAGCCAAATTTTCGGGAATTTGGCTGCACAGTCTGGCTAAGCGCCTCACAGAGGAAGCATGACGAGTTCCAATAGCAGCCATTTGCACAAGTTCTCCTTCTATCAATTCTATGCGATCGCCCTCTGAAAGAATCCCAGCTTTACACATTTGATGGTATTCTTCTACTGTGAAAAGTCTTTTGAGCAACTGCACAGCCATAACTTACTGTTCCTCTAATCATTTATTCAATTATAGTCAGTCGCCCTATTAAATACCACTAATGTCTAAAGTCGATGAGAAGTCGATGAGAAGTCGATGAGAACTCAAATAGCTTGGTGATTTAATAGACATAGAAGAGAACAAAGGCGCAGTACGCAAGCTTTGGGAACCTCACCCCAATCATCTGCTAACTCATTTGGAGAACGATCGTGCAGCTTAAAACAAATCCTCTCCTCGAACCACTCAACAAACAAGCACAATTTTCAAAAAAAAACATTCCTCCTAATCAAAAAAACGATGCGGGATTCACTTTAGTGGAACTCACTATTGTGATCATGATAATTGTAATCCTTTCTGCGATCGCCCTCCCTGCTTTTCTCGGCTGTTCCAATAAAGCGAAACAGTCAGAAGCTAAGCAATATGTTAGCTCAATGAACCGCGCCCAACAAGCAAAACACGCAGACAAAGGCGCATTTTCCAATTCCATTACTGGCCTGGGCCTTGGCATTAAAACTCAGACAATCAACTATAACTATTCAATCGGCGCTACAGAAAATGCTGTGTTTAGTTATGGTGTAGCCCGTAGCAACAATAATCTTCGTAGCTATGTCGGGGCTGTATTTTTAGTACCTGTTTCCCCAGCAGCTAAAAATGAAAAGACTACTGTAGCCATTTTGTGTGAAGGTACTTCTTTTGGGAAGACCCAACCGCCTACTCCTATCCTTCAGAATGGTGTTTCTGTCTGTGGTGATGGCACTGTGGAAGTTACGAAGTAAATATCGACAAAAATTATGCCAGAAGTAAAAGTAGGGTGCGTCGCCACGAACAATTCTCGCCCCTTGCGAAAGATTTTAGAGCGACGCACCATACCACTAAGGATCGCGAATTAAATAATTTACACATAATTGTGGGATGGGCGTCCCGCCCGTCCCACAAGAAAAATAAAAATGGTAAGTTCTTAAATTTTCATTCCTAAGTGCCAATTAGTCTGACAGTCATTCAAAAGTCGATGAGAAGTCGATGAGAAGTCGATGAGAAGTCAAATAGTCACGTGATTTAATAGAAATATGGTAGAAAGTGCGATCGCCCAGGTTTGCAAATCCTCGATCGAAGGTCAAAGAGGCGCTACTTCAAAGCTGAATATCGCACATCGCCTCAAACGAATCATCGTCTGAAAACCTCTGGTGTAAAACATTTGGAGAACTATTATGCAGCTTAAAGAAAAGCCTGAACTCAATCAAATCAACCAAAAATCGGAAGCTTCGGTAAAAACTTATCAACCCGATCGGCCCATCAAAGAACGTAAATCTGTCACTACAAGCCATCGGCAAGATTTGCAACCCATCACAGAACCTAAATCTGTCGCCACAGTCGATCGCACAAATTTGCAACCCCTCAAAGAACCTAAATCTGTCCCAAAAACCGATCGCACAAATTTGCAACCCCTCAAAGAACCTAAATCTGTCCCCACAACCGATCGCACAAATTTGCAACCTATCAAACAACGTAAATCTGTCGCAACAGTCGATCGGCAAGATTTGCAAACCATCAAAAAATGTAAATCTGTGGCAAAAACTTATCAGCCACATTTCCTGCCCATAAAAGAACATAAATCTGGTGGAGGAACTTTACGGATTATTGAACCTTTTGTGGTTCTGATAATTATTGGGATACTTGCTCACATCGCCCTCCCTTCTTTTCTGGATTGTTCCCTTAAAGCAAGGCAGTCAGAAGGTAAGCAATATCTTGGCTCAATGAACCGCGCTCAACAAGCTTATTTTGCAGATAAAGGTGCATTTCCCAATTCCGTTAATGACCTGGGTATCAACATTAAAACTCAAACACCCAACTATAAATATTCAACCATATCTATCAAAAATGCTGCGTTTAGTTATGCGGTATCTAGCCACGAAAGAAAGAGTCTTACTAGCTATGTCGGGGCTGTATTTTTAGTACCTGTTTCCCCAGCAGCTAATGATGCAAAGACTACTGTATCTATTCTGTGTGGAGCTACTTCTTTTGGGAAGACCCAACCAGCTAATCCTATCCTTCAGAATGGTGTTCCTGTCTGTGGTGATGGCACTGTGGAAGTGAGCAAGTAAATATTGACAAAAATTATGCCAGAAGTAGTCAAAGGGTTCATCATCTTAACTTGCATCTTCATGCCTCTCGAAAGAATCTTTTCCTTGCACAAGCAAAAGATATTCCGTCGCGGCTGGGCAACCGATGCTACCTATTTTTTTACAGGTCACTTTATTGGCCGGGCAGGCGCTATTATTGTGGCTGTAACCTTGTCGCTGATGACTGATTTACTCAACTCGGAATTGCAAAGCAAAATAGCCTCTCAACCTATCTGGTTGCAGTTTTTAGAAGCAATTGTAATTTCCGATCTGGCATATTACATCGCTCACCGACTGCTGCATGAAATACCCTGGCTTTGGCAATATCATGCAGTCCATCACAGCATCGAACACATGGATTGGTTGGCAGCAGTGCGGGTGCATCCCTGCGAGCAACTCTTTACTCAGATTTGCAAAATGATGCCTCTTTACTGGTTGGGATTTACTAAGGAAGCTTTTGCGGTTTATGCTCTTTATTCGGCGGCGATCGCCTTTTTAATTCATGCTAACATTACTATCAAGTTTGGCCCGCTCAAATGGTTCGTCGCCACGCCGCAATTCCATCACTGGCATCACAGTAAAAGTCCTAAAATCCACAACAAAAATTTTGCCGTTCAGTTGCCGCTGTTAGATTTACTATTTGGCACCCTCTATATGCCAACAAAAAAAATGCCCGATCGATATGGTGTCTCTAATTCGATACCTGCTGGCTATCTCGGACAAATACTCTATCCATTTATCAGAAAAATTAAAATGCTAAATAACAGGTTAAAACTAGGTATCGATCGCTATTTTCGCCCCTTACCTGTAATTCTTGGTCTGAGTTCGATCGCGATTAGTTCTTTGACTGTAATGGCTTTAATCAATCACATGGACATCCCTACTTTTATTGCCAGTTGGAATTCTCAACAAGTAACTGTTGCCGAATTGCAGCAAGGTAAGTTGAAACCGGTGATTTTGATTGACGTGCGATCGCCCGAAGAGTACGCAGAAGATCGCATCGGTGAAAGTCCGCTGGTTCCCCTGATTGACATTGAAGCTGGATTCGGTATCAAGCAAGTGCAAGCTATTGCTCGATCGATTGTCAAATCCAATCAACCTCAACCAACGATTGTACTTTATTGTGCGCGGGGAGGGCGATCGGTTAAAGCATACCAAAAATTGCAAAAAACTAATTTGAAGTTAGCTTTCCTCTCTGGCGGTATCACAGCGTGGCGGGAAGCTGTGCCTGCTAAACAAGACGCTGAAATATTAGCGCCAATTACTCGATCGCTCCCAGAGACAGTCAGAAGTAATTAGTTAGCTAAAGCAAAAGCAGAGAATAAGGAAAACTAAAAAATATCTATCAATAGAAAGGTGTATCGAGGTGAATGATTCGGTATCTTGAAAATAAGCAGCAAAAAAAATATTCAGCAATCTGCAACGGTTGGCTGTGCTGGCAAGCTGCACAATAATTTGAGTTAACATAACTTGATTCCATGCAAAATACCGCAGACTTACTCCCCAAAATCGACTCGCCGAGTCTTCCTAAAAAGCAACCCGCACTTCCAAATTATGAAGCAGCCGATCGCCAATTTGTCAACTTATTAGAGGTGGATGATTTAGACAAAACGGTGGCTGCAAAACCGTTACTTGTTAGCGATTTTGAAAGTGCGATCGCCTTTGCGCTGCGCCAGGCCTATCAGGAACCGGACGGCGACGATAGCGCCCACCGCTTCTTGCAGCGCGTGCTGTACCGCATCAACAGACTCAACTTATTTTGGTACGACGATTTGCGCCGCTACAACAACGAGCGATCGCACTATTTGCGTTCCGTGCGCGATCGCATCGAAGCATCTTGGCAGGAGTGGGAAAGCGCCCAAATCGACGTTGCAGCCCTGCAAAACAGCGAGGATGTCAAGCAAGCCCTGCGCGATCGCGCCGCCGCCGATGTCGATCCAGAACTCACCGAGATCGACCGCTATTTGCGAGAACAGATGACAGAAGCGGGATACAGACACCTGCTGGCGATCGCCTCCTTCGACGGTTTAGTCGAAGCCAGCCGGGTTTCTCGCATCATCGGCGGTGCCGGCAACGAAATTCAGTCAACCCTGACGCGGGTGCTGATCGAAGAATACGGCGGCGGTCGCTTAGCCCGCAAGCACTCCACCTATTTTGCCCAAATGCTGGCAGAATTCGGCATGAGCACGGAACCCGAAGCCTACTTTGATTTAGTACCTTGGGAAGTCCTCGCCAGCATCAACCACAACTTCTTGCTTACCGAACGCAAGCGCCATTTTCTGCGCTACAACGGCGGACTCACCTATTTTGAAGTAGCCGGGCCCGTCGCTTACCGCAATTATCTCGCTGCCGCCAAGCGGCTGAACCTCTCGCAAGCTGCAATGGGTTACTGGGAACTGCACATCCGCGAAGACGAACGTCACGGGCGCTGGATGCTTGATGAAGTGGCGATCCCGCTGGCTGACAAATACCCGCAGGAAGCGTGGGAACTGGTGTTGGGCTACGATCAGGAGAAGTCGATCGGCGATCGGGCTGGGGCTGCTGTGGTGCGATCGATCCAAGCCGCACAACAAAATTAACAGCTATCTCGCAGGGTGCGTCAGAGACTGATGCACCCTAGATATTGCACCGTTCTCAATAAGCCTTTTAGGAACAGGCTGTCCGGCCTGTTCCTAAAAGAGTGTATTTCTTGTGGAACAGGCCGGACAGCCTGTTGCTGACAATGGTGCAACATCTCAGATGCACCCAACCCAACCTGTATTTTAAAAAGCAGTCATTAATTGAATTAGCTCGATCGACAAATCTCTTTGCGACTTTTGCTGCTGCTTAAACAAAACACCCGCCAGCAGATAGATATTTTCCGAATAAAAAGCCATTCCCTGTTTGCGGAGACTGGCGATCGCGCTTTTCACCTTTGGTTCCGAACTGTAATAGCCAAAATTTAAAGGTGCAATCTCAAAATTCGCCACCGAGTAGCCTCTATCCAAGGCATAATCGATCAAACCCACAGGATTAGAATAGCTAGAAACCATCAGCAAAACTTGATCGCATCCCAAAGATAAAAGTTTTCTAGCAATTGTAGAACCATCACTCCCGCCGTGCAACAGCGGTTGATAAATCTTGTTATCCACCGCAGGCAAATAAGGCGGATTCGAGATTATACAATCCGCCGAATCGTATAAAGGCGAATCAAAAAAAGAACAATTGTTGACCTTGTATTTTTCGCTGAGTTGATATTGCTTAATTTGAGATTGAGCAATTTTCCAAGCTACATTATTTAGCTCAAATCCCTGTATTTCCCCGTCAAAATCTGTTCTCAGCAAAGACTTAATAACTGGACTTCCCTCACCAGAACCAAACTCTACGATAAGTCGAGAATTGTCGCTGGCATTTAACACTAAACTTTCCAAGCAGTGCGAGTAAAAATCCGATTCTTCCGGGCAGTGGAATACCTGTTTTAGAGGAGTGGATGAAGTGAGCATAAATTCTGTAACAAAGTTTACTGTTTTCAAAATATCGAATAATTAATAGTGCAGCCATCTGTCGCAAGAGCTATTTTTTGAATTATCAGTCATCCATACACTACTGGGTTTGCAGTTAGGACTTCATACTAAATCCGGGAAAAAACCCCTCGATCGTCCATGACTGTCTAGGGTGCGGCTCCACAAACAAATACCGCGGATGGCGAATAGCCGAGCGACGCACTTTTGCTACAGCATAAAAAGGGTATGTTACTCGGTAGCGCTCTTAAAAGTAGCCTAAAAAATTTGCTGCGCCCCTTGGGGAAATTCTTGTGCTTGTGAAGGTAATGTGTCAAATTGCTGTTCGGACATAATGGTCTTCAATTATTAAAAACTAATTCTATCTTATCTACTATAAACAACTAACTTCCTCTCTCTAAAAGGCCTTTTAAGACAAAACTTATCTCAATCTTAGGACAGATGTAATATTTAAATTATTATTGCGATCGTAAACATAAATGTTTTGGTGGCTGGTTCAGCAAAGTGTGGGTAATTTACCCGCTAAAACATGGATTAATCAGACTTGGTTTTTTTGACCTGCGAACTCAGAAAATACGTCAGCGAAGCTATTACTAAAGCGATACTTGCTCCGAGGGGAAGGATGTTAGTCCCGCCGTTCCACCTCACTACCTCCGCGAGAAACAATACGCTCAATACGACGACAATCACGCTGGTGAGTTTGGTTTTGAGGTCGTCGATGGTGTGAATTTCCAGCCAGATGGGTACTTTAATGCGCTCATCAATAAACAGCTCGTAAAGTCCGAGTGCCGTAATGTAAAATACTGTGGCTAACAGAAACAAATCTACAACTTCCACACAGGACAAAATCAGTTTTTTTGAGTTTTCACTGGAAATCGATCCTGTAGTTGTGTGCGCGATGGTAGTGATAGTTTCCAGGGCACCGTAAATCAAAAGCGTCACAGAAGCTGCAAAAGAACCGATTACAGCAATTAACATTAGATACCGACTTTTGGCAAGAATTCGATGCAGCATAGTTGATGTCCAGTGGGAAATTTGTTAGAGAACAACCTTTCTCTGGCATACCTTTGACTTTTAACTATATCAGCGTTTGCCCGATCGCACTCACAAGCAATTATGCTCAAACGCTCCGCTGCTGCTCAATCTCGTGTCACCCGGTTTCGCCTCGTACAGCCCTGAGTTAGCCTTCGGAGCAGACGGCGAAAGTCAAAGCAAGTGCATCTGCGTCAGAGCTTGTACAAAAGTGAGATCGCCCGACGGGCGAAGCTTGTAGCTATGGGAGCGCACTTCACCGCCAATTTATTCAAACAACACAAAATTAATCCTCAGTTTCCACAAAAACAGTCACAGCCGCCACAGCAATCAGCATTTCATCATTTTTATCATTCAGAGAGGCGATCGCCCTTCCGGCCACCACCATCCCCCCTTGCTCGACAATCAGAGTTTTGCTACCAAAAGGCAGCACCGCCAATACCTCATCGGGCCGCACTTGTTCCGGGTAAGGAACAGCCACCTTAACCTCCACAATCATTTGATTTGGATCGCTCAAACCCGCCACTTCCCAGACACCCAGCAAAGCATTGTGGGCGATCGCATTCCGTACAGCCCTTGCACAGGCTACAGTCGGTTCCTGTCCGTGCTGGTCAATACCCATCCCCATTTCAATGATGAAACATTTACGTGCCACAGTTACCCCTGGGTTAATTTTTGTTAGCAATAGTTAGCGCCAGCTTTCGCGATCCGTCCCCTCTTCAGAGCAAAGCCCCCCGTACTGAGGCTGCGCCAACAAAGACGATCGCACTCTCAACCAAAACAATTATCCACCAAATCTACCGCAATTTAGATTATTTTATCGATCGACACAACCACAAAACAATCATCATAATTTAAACAAAGAATACAACTGCATCCAAGCGCCAAAGCCCGACACTCATCAATCATTCTCAATCCAATCAAATCTCAAGTCTCAAATCGTCCAACTTATGGTAATATAACCGAATTCACCATTCCTCGCGGACTGCCCAACTCATCGCCAGCTTCAATCATGGATAGTTTTCTACCAATTGCCTACTTTCAAAACCAATTTCTCCCATTTACCGACGCCAACATTTCCATAGCCACTCACGCACTGCACTACGGAACCGGAGTATTAGGCGGGTTGCGAGGAATACCCGACCCCGAAAATGCCGATCGCATCTTACTATTTAGATTAGACCGCCACTGTCAAAGATTAAGCCAAAGTGCCAGCTTCCTCCACTGCGATTTACCCGCCGACAAAATTCAACAGATAATCATTGATTTTGTCCACAAAAACCAGCCCACAAAATCATTTTACATCCGCCCTTTCGTCTACACATCCAGCTTAGGAATTGCCCCCCGACTCCACAACGTAGAAACAGACTTCTTTGTCTACGGATTAGAACTTTCCGATTACTTACCCAAAGCAGGAGTTAACTGTAGAATTAGCTCTTGGTACCGCCAAGAAGACCGCAGCTTACCATTAAGAGGTAAAATTAGCGGCGCTTACATCACCTCAGCCTTAGCCAAAACAGAAGCAGTAGAATCCGGCTTCGACGAAGCGATTATGATGAACACCCAAGGAAAAGTCAGCGAAGCTTCAGGAATGAACATATTTGTCGCCCGAAACGGTAAATTAGTGACACCAGGTTTCGATCAAGATATCCTCGAAGGAATTACCAGAGACAGCGTTATAACTATCGCCAGAGACTTAGGAATAGAAGTCATAGAAAGACCAGTTGATAAATCAGAACTGTTGATTGCAGACGAGATTTTCCTCTGCGGAACCGCAGCAAAAATTACCCCAATCAACCGAATAGAAAACTATCAATTGCCCAAAAACCGACCCATCACCGAAAAGATTTTGGACAAACTCACCGGGATTATCGAAAATCGCGACAGCAAGTACAAAGACTGGGTATTTGCGATCGATCTTAATTAACCGTTTGTAGTGAGGATTTCAGTCCTGCTTTTAAGAACTAAATTCCTCACTGCAGTCCCGTTTGTAGTGAGGACTTCAGTCCTTCTTTTCGTGACAAAAGTCCTCACTGCGAACCATGACTCGCTCCTTTATGCAAGCGAGATGAATAGCAGAAATTAAGAAATGCGATGGAAGCTCAAGAATTTTATGAACAAGGATTCGACCTCGGTCGCAGAGGGCTGTACCATGAAGCAGTTGAAGCTTTTACTCAAGCAATTAATCTCAATCCTGACTTTGTAGAAGCTTATATGATCCGTGCTACTGCTAGAACAGGAACTGGAGACCTACAAGGGGGAATTGAAGATTATGAGAAAGCTATGGATATCTACAGGGCTAGAGGACAATCGCAAATAGCTGATATGCTTTTAGTTCCTTGGGGTGCCCTGCACAATGAAATTAGGTTTAAGGACTAAAGTCCGAACGATCGAACAAAGTTTACTCACACAAAACAGCCGCGTAAAATTGCATACTATCTTCGAGAAAACTCGCTATAAAATAATAGCTATAATCCTAAGATTCCTGCATTCTTAAAGTAGAAACAAGTAGGGTGTGTTGGTGACAACTTTTGCCAAATAACGAGATATCACAATCCGCTGTAACGCACCGCGATCAGTTGTTTTGGTGCGTTACTACAAGATGGCGATCGCACTAAAGCTCAGGGTATCGTGACGAATGAGTAAGGCTTATGTTTCTGTTGCACTCAGACACTTGGTTTGCGATCGCCTTATTGATTGAGTACAGAAAAACTATTCCTATTCTGGTATTTTTGATCGGAAACAGCGATCGCACCGTTGATTTACCAAAAGTGATTGCACTCTAACTTCTGCTCGTAAATATAATGCGATCGCCTCTTTTCTTCACAACAAGTGATCGCGCCACTTCCCATTCCCCTCCAGGTTCCAGTTCCCTTCCAGTTCCCCT
>NZ_JBARVX010000641.1:0-2938 GCF_049646505.1 Microcoleus sp. | reverse complement strand
ATGGAATTGCACAATGTTTGCGATCGCAAACTCTGTATATTGCCGTAAATGCGGTGGATGAAACGCCAATACAATATCCTCCCGTGACACCCCAGCCTGCAAAAAATCTGTCACCACCCCATCTTCTGTCCAATCTTCCTCAATCCAAATTTTACCATCCCGCAATCGCACATGAATAGTATTTCCCTTAATCCGCTCTTCTCCATGCCAACCCATTACTACCAATAAATAATGGTCATGTTCTCCGTAAAAAATTAGCGTATTTTCTAACGATGAATTGGTGTATTTTGCGTCCAACTCATAATAATCACTTAAAATTTTCCGAATCAAATGACGATATTACTCTAATTTTTCCATCGCTCAACCACCTCCACTTCAGGGTCGAAAACCAGCAATTTTACTCGATTAGTTTCAACAATTAATTGGGAAGTTTTATTCTAAAAGCCACCGTTATAAACTGTATTGGCGATCGCCAAATACAACTCATACTCGGATTGCTAGGCTTGTAAGATATTGCGGTAAATGATATACTGCCCTACAGCGCCTTCTAGATCGTTCATGAAAGATCGCCCTAAAAAACTCTTCACCTCAACAATAATTTTTCGTCCATGCAATTCTGCTGCGATCGACTTTTCGGCCGCAATATCTGGATAGAGTTTATCCCCGCCATATTCCAGCACATAGTTTTCAGCAAATCAGCCAGCCATCTTTAATCAGTGCTTGCTTGACTGCATCATGGTAGGTATCTTTAGCTGGCATCGCGAGACGAGATAATTTGATCTTCTACATTTTAACTCAAGGGCGGCGAAGCTATCTTCAATATTTTTAAACATCTGCCATTAGTTAGAGATAAAAACCCCCCTATTGATAGAGGTGCTTCCTTTTATATCCAAATAGGTTTAAAGGGAGGTTGACAGTAGCCTCTACTGAATCCTAAATGAGTTGGACGGTTTTACTGTTTGCTGCTTGCAGATAAGCACTAAATTTTAGTGCGAGTAGGTGGAAAGAAGGAAACCTATTTATCTGTAGGTTTGTAAAAGCGACCTTAATTTTTGCAGTGCAGAGATCAAGTGCTGTCCGCCTTAAATTACACATACACAAGATGCAGTTTGTTATTTTTATTGATCGACAGTTACGAAAAGGAAAATCATGGTTAAACAAAGTTACTCCAGCCTCCGCTGGGCTAAAAGAACAGGAGCTTCTCTAGGAACGCTCACTCTAGGTCTAACTGATTTGTTGCTTCCTGGTTGCAGTAACGATCGGAAGATTGCCGACGGAAGAACTAACACGACTGCCGAAGATGTTGCAGAAGTTTCACCAAATTCGACCATCGGAAAAGAGGTAACGATCAGAAGCTAAACGGCACAAGCAGTTGGAAAGAGTGGCTTTGTCATGACGCCGAAGGAGGGCCAACCCATTTTAGTGATTAATGCCACGTACTCCAGTTGCTTAAAATTTTCTCTAAAAGTATGAGACAGCTTATCAAAAATGAAAAAAATTAAATACACGTTGTTAGGTTTGTTAGGAATTTTTGGCTCAATTCTCTTTTGGGGTTTGCTCGAACCCTACCTAATCGACACAGAAGAGGAAGTTGCACAAATCCCTAATCTTCCCGCTGCTTGGGAAGGGAAGCGAGTTGCACTGATTGCTGACTGGCAAATAGGAATGTGGATGGGCAACACCAGTACCATCGACCGCGTTGTGGAACAATTAATCAAGGAGCGTCCAGCACTGGTGCTAATTACTGGTGACTTTATCTACCATCCAGGTGAAGATCCAAGCGAAGAGATTAACAAGGCTGTTGAAATTGTGCGATCGCTTCCAGAAGCAGGCATCCCCACCTATGCTGTCTTGGGCAATCATGACTATGCAATGGACAGCAAGCAGGCAACGCCAAACAGACAGTTAGCGCGTCAATTGCATGATGCGCTTGAATCAGTGGGTGTACAAGTCCTCCAGAACGAGGCGGTTGCGATTGGCAAGCCAGCGTTAAGAGCAATTGCACCGTCCGAGAATCGCAACCAAACGGCAGCAAACACGGCGGATAACACCCCCCTATACCTAGTAGGCATCGACGCACACTGGCCAAATAACGATCAACCGAAAGTCGCGCTGAACTCGGTGTCAGAAGGAACACCAAGGTTGGTGATGATGCACAACCCAAATTCCTTTGAAGCGTTACCTCCTAACACTGCACCTTTGGCTGTGGCAGGACACACGCATGGTGGGCAAGTTCGTCTACCCTTCACCCCAGAATGGAGTTGGATGACTTTTGCTAAAGAGGATGAGGTACACGCTGACGGCTGGATTAAAGGATATGGGCAGTCAGGAAATCGTCTTTATGTAAACCGAGGAATTGGTTTTAGCATCATACCGATACGGTTCAATTGCCCACCAGAGATCACTTTATTCACACTTCGCTCCTCTGTCTAACTAATTGGGAAATACTTAGGGCATTGGTTTAGAGTTGGACTTAGCCAGATTTTCTAAGTTGACTGATTCAACTTGACTGATTTCAAGAATTAAACGGAACTTACCCTGCACAGGGGGTAAGTTCCGTCTGAAACCATTGCGAGGTCAGACTTGCCCGGAGCGTCTAAGTCTTTTACATGGCTACAATCTCTTACAACCCTTATGTGGCGGGGTTTTTGCTTAAATTAATCATAGAACAATACTCTCGCCCTAAAAAATGTGGAGTGCCAGCTTATAACTCAACGTCTAAAAAAAATATATTATAAGTAGGTGGACAAAAATATTTACAGTCATTGTTCGCTGTGCGACGCAATCCCAACCCAAGCGATTGCTTCATTACGCTTCGCGACCTTAGCGGAGGACATTGTGTAATTAATTCTGTCTAACTACTTATATTTTTTTTTAGAAAAATTGCTAATAAGCTGTTGTGCATCCCAATTGTGTATGGTGATTGAGGGGGAGAGGG
>NZ_JBARVX010000640.1:0-2486 GCF_049646505.1 Microcoleus sp. | reverse complement strand
CCCCAGAACTAGGACTAACAAACTAACTGCAATTCCTTTGATTTTCAAAGCGCAATTTCCATAACAATAACTATTCAAATTAGCCCTTGTAGGGACACGGCAATGCCGTGTCCCTACGGGGATCGCTCGGTGTACTTCATAAACTTGCAATCTGCTGTAATAACTATTAAAATTAGATGCGCGAGAGCTGGGAATTGGCACTTCCATCAATTCAATTTTAATAGTAATAACGCATATGAATTCTCGGATTGAACAGCGCTTCTACAGGTTTTCCCTCTTTGAGGTGCTCTTCCACGATCGACTGTACATCACTCGGTTTAACTCGACAATACCAAGTTTCGTCTGGGGTGACTCGCACAGTCGGGCCCGTGTTGCACTGTCCCTGACAGCTACAGGCTTTAACTGTCACTCCTGCAACTGGTTGGGCTTCAAAGGCAGCGAGCACTTCTGCTGAACCATTTTTGAGGCAGGATTGATACTGACAAACCAATACACAGCGCTCTTCTGGTTGGGATTCTGGTGTTGGGGCTGGAGATTCTGGCATCGGTAAGGATTTATCGGTTCTTTAAGATATTTTAACAATCTTGTGGGGTCGATCGCCCGCGTGCTTCTAGACAAACTGCAGAATTCGTGAGGGCGATCGAAAAAAACAGCAAAATTCTAGCATTCAAACTTTTTCCTTCCTTCTACCTTCTAACGAATCCTTTCAGCAGAGCTGCCTTTCTTCAGTCTGTGTCACGCTTTGCCTATATGATCGGATTTAGAGCACAAACTCAATCAACCGCCAATCATGCCCAAAACAGTAGCCGATGTGATGAGCCGCGAGCCGATTTTAGCGCGTCCCGAAATGCCTTTGAACGAAGCGATTAAAATTTTAGCCGATCGACGTATTAGCGGTCTTCCCGTCGTAGATGAGAATGACTTGTTGGTAGGAGTCATCTCCGAAACCGACTTGATGTGGCGGGAAACCGGCGTAACTCCGCCCGCTTACATCATGGTACTCGACAGCGTGATCTATCTAGAAAATCCCTCGCGTTACGAGCGAGAACTGCACAAGGCTTTAGGACAAACAGTAGGAGAAGCGATGAGTAAAGATCCAGTTACTATCAAGCCCGACGAATCTGTCTCAGAAGCTGCAAAACTAATGCACGATCGCAGCATCCACCGATTGCCGGTAATTGATACAGAAGGCAAAGTAATCGGTGTCCTCACTAGGGGAGATATTATCCGAGCGATGGCTGCCGAATCTTAATTAATTGTTGTAGTTGAAGGATTGTATCAGAAAACGATTCGATCTTTCCTTCAATCTCCTTCGCTTTTGGCAATTACCTTTTTCCCAATTACCTTCTTCCCAATTACCTTTTTCCTAATTTAAAAAATCCATGAGCATTACCCCTGAGTCTGTCGAACAATTGTTGAATTCCGAAGATTTTGGCGAAAGGCTGCGAGGTGTCAACCAACTGCGAGAATTAGAACCTGCGATCGCCTACAAGTTGATTCAAATTGCGATCGGCGACAAAAATGTCCGCGTTAGATACGCTGGTGTGAGCCAAATGTCAACCCTCGGCACGCAGAATCTGCCGAACGCTTTAGAGGTACTGCTTAACAGCTTGCACAACGACCCCGAACCGGACGTGCAAGCAGCAGCAGCCGATGCTTTGGGCGCTTTGAAATTAACCTCTGCTTTAGAAGATTTGGAGCAAGTTTACAGCAGTACATCTGAATGGCTGGTGCAACTGAGTATCGTCGCGGCGTTGGGAGAAATGGGAGATCCCAAAGCATTTCCCATGTTAGAAAATGCCATAGCTTCTGAAAACGAATTGATCCAAACTATTGCCATCAGCGCATTAGGAGAATTGGGAGATAAACGCGCGGTGCCGCTGTTGCTTCCTTGCGCTTCTAATGCAGATTGGCAGATTCGTTATAGAGTCGCTCAAGCTTTGGGGCGGTTGGGCGGCACCGAAGCTGCTGCGGCTTTGGAAATTCTCGCGAAAGATGAGGTAGATCAAGTTGCTCAGGAGGCTAAAGTCGGACAGGAGAATAGTTTGAAATTGTGAGTTTTTAGTTGGGGATTTTGAATTAGATCAATTTTCTAAAGTAGCGCTAGAGATTACCCCCCCAACCCCCCCCTTATACCAATTTCATGTAGCGCTAGAGATTACCCCCCCAACCCCCCCTTATTAAGGGGGGGCTAAGAATTTATACGTAGCACATCTTTAGGAAAATGGTATAATTTACAATTTTTGGTCAATATTCTAGTCAAAAGTTAGCAAGGGCGATCGCACTTGTTGACTCAAAAATCCGGCTTTTTTTGAGATGTTTCGTAACCGGATGCAAAATTCCCAGAAACCGGGTTTCTCCCGCGCGCGATTCACAGGCCGAACTCAGAAACCCGGTTTTTTTTGAAATGTTTCGTAACCGGATGCAAAACTCCCAGAAACCTGGTTTTTCGCGCCCGATTCGCCGCCCCTCCAACTGTCACTACC
>NZ_JBARVX010000639.1:0-19161 GCF_049646505.1 Microcoleus sp. | reverse complement strand
TATTTGTTATTTGTTATTTGTTATTTGTTATTTGTTATTTGTTATTTGTTATTTGTTATTTGTTATTTGTTATTTGTTATTTGTTATTTGTTATTTGTTATTTGTTATTGGTAACAACTGGCAACTGGCAACTGACAACTGGCAACTGACAACTGACAACTGACAACTGCTTTCGGTACAACGTCATCAGGAAGAAGAACCCCCCCCTGCCCCCCCCAAGGGGGGAGGGAAGAAGGCAGAGATACGCAGTAAGCCTTTGAGCGATCGGTATTTTACGTTTAATTAGGTGGCTTTACTTATTAGTGCTAAAATTTCAGCTAACTGCAGCAGTACCATTTTGTAGTATACTTGTGGTATAATCGATTAGCTCGATCGAACAAAGTAAGATTAACAATAGCAATTTCTCTCCGAATCATGAACAAGATTGTTGTAGGCCTCTCCGGCGGGGTCGATAGTTCCGCAGCAGCCGCAATTTTACACCATCAAGGATATGAAGTGGTGGGTTTAACGCTGTGGTTGATGAAAGGCAAAGGTCAGTGCTGCTCTGAGGGAATGGTCGATGCCGCTAAAATTTGCGAAGATTTGGGCGTTCCCCACCACATTGTGGACAGCCGCGAGGTCTTTCAAGCAAGTATTGTCGATTATTTGGTGGACGGTTACAGTGCAGGAGTTACGCCTTTGCCTTGTTCGCAGTGCAATAAAACTGTGAAGTTTGGGCCGATGCTCAAGTTTGCTCGCGAAGAATTGGGAATTGAAAAGATTGCGACGGGACACTACGCCCGCATTACCTATGATACTGCTACGGGTCGCTATCAGTTGCTGCGGGCGATCGACCCTGGCAAAGACCAGTCTTATTTCTTGTACGATTTAACACAAGATTTACTTGCGGGTACGGAGTTTCCCTTGGGGGAAATTACCAAGACAGAAACTCGCTCAATTGCGGCGAAATTTGGCTTGAGCACGGCAGACAAGCCGGAAAGTCAGGATTTGTGCTTGGTGGAAAGTAACGGTTCGATGCGGGCTTTTCTGGACAAGTACATCGCTCCGCATAGGGGTGATATTGTTGACAAGGCCGGCCGGGTACTGGGACAGCACGACGGCGTGCACCACTACACCATCGGCCAGCGGAAAGGCCTCGGAATTGCTGCACCGGAACCGCTGTACGTGATTGAACTCGATGCTGCTGGCAATCGGGTAATTGTGGGCGATCGGCAGTTGGCAGTAGAATCTGAATGCAATGTCCAGAAAGTAAATTGGGTTTCTGTAGCCGCACCGACTGCTCCGATTCGGGCTTCTGTACAAATTCGCTATCGATCGCACCCCGTCCCCGCTACAATTATTCCTGTGGAAACCTCCCAAGCCGACGAAAAAGCCTGCGGTACAAGAGTCAAGATAATTTTTGACGAACCGCAGTTGAGCATTACTCCCGGACAAGCCGCTGTTTGGTATGACGGAGACGTGCTGTTGGGCGGCGGCATCATAGAAAAATAGTCATTAGTTATTAGTTAGAAGTCATTGGACATCTCCCATAATTGTGGAACAGGCATCCTGCCTGTTCAAAACCTGCTTTTTAGGAGATGTCTATTAGACCTCTTGCAAAATTCCTTTTAATCAAATTTTGGGACGGGCTAGAAGCCCATCCCACAAGAAAAAAGATTTTTGTGGGATGGGCTTCTAGCCCGTCCTAACTATTTTTGCAAGAAGTCTATTAGTTTTTGGTAACGACACAGCAGTTACGATACCGCAGCAGCTAAAAACTAATGACTGATGACTGATGACTAAGGACTAACTTTCTTATCCAAGCGCAACACATTTCCCCTAGAATTGCTGCGGTAAACCCAACTTTGGCGGCCGTCAGAAACTGCAACCCGCCAACCTTCCACAATCATTTGACCGCAAATTTCATCGGCTTTCGCCAGCCCCAAACAAGTATTCGGCCAACTTTGGCGGCTCGATTCAGTTACTTTCAACTTGTCAGCAGCAATCCGAGTTTGGCGCGACAAATCTTGGATAACCGCTGCTGCTACGGTTGCGGGCAATTGGTTCGGTGGATTTTGGCGCGTACTTTCTGCCAAATTCCCCGCAGAAGAAATTAGAGTATTGAGTGCCAATCCAGAATAGCTAATTTTTTGAGACACCGTTGTTGACTCTTGGCTTTCCAACCAAGCGAGGGAATCTTTGAGAACACCGGCGTTAGCCTCCGCAGTCTGTACGAAGGCTGGATACATTTCCCCAGCCAGCATTCCTGTCAGCACTACAGCCAAGATGAAAAGATTCGGCTGCTTTCGAGCTCGGTTTTGATTGTTTTGAGAGTTGTTTTCGGAGATTCGTTTCATCATACGGCCTCTGCCTCACTTTACACAATGCGCGATCGCTATTTTTACTTTTAGTTTACTGGTATTGAAAAAAATTTAGGGCTAAGTAAATATTCTGAAAAGAATCGGATTGCGATCGAGAATCTCAGTATAAATAACTATATATCGTGCCAAAACTGCTAAAGGTGTTTTAGACTGTACGAGGCGAGCTGAGCTGGCGATATTCGGGAGCATCTCAGGAATGCGTTTGAGCGTGCCTCCACGAAAAGCGAGTTTTATAGCTTGCGAGCTCTTGCGCCATCGCCCAGCGATAAAAACACTGTTTGCTAAGCCCCAGATGCTCCCCGATATTCAACAGATACAGCACAATCTGTGACAACAGAAAGGGAAGGCGCTACCAATTAACTGAGCTACCGCTGATTAATTGTAGCATTCTGGTTTGAAAGTGCGATCGAAGTGTCGATTTTAGATTTTAGACTTACTCCAAAGATGAATCTGGGAGCAAGCACCCAAGTCTAAGATTTTGAACTTTCTACGAGGGCCCTGCGGCAGCCTGTATCCGTTTTTGGGCGGGGCAAAAAAGTAGCGATCGCTACTTTTTTAGTACAATATTGTTGAAATGAATCGATTATGAATAGAAAATCCCTCGGAATCCATTTGATGAATCGGCTGAGCTATCCTCAAAAATTTACCTTAATCGGTTTTCTATTTGCCATGCCGTTAACCTTGGTCATGTACCTGCTAATTTCCGAAATTAACAGCAGGGTTGATTTTGCCCAAAAAGAAATCTACGGCAATCAATATCTGCGCCCCCTGCGACAGTTGAGGGAATACATACCAAAAGTTCAACTGTTAAACAATCAGGATTTAAATCCTTATTTAAGCAATTTCGATGCCGGGAAAGTTTTAGAAGCTAAGATAGAGGAAAACTTTCAATCTCTGGCCAATACCGACCGCAAATTAGGAACAACTTTACTTACTAGCGAGAAATTTAATAATATTTATCAAAATTGGCAAAATTTTAAACTGCGCCGCAGCCAGTGGAGTTTAGAAACTTCCGATGTTGTCTATCATAACATAGCAGCAGATATCAATAGATTGAGCGCTCGCGTCGGCGATACTTCCAATCTAATATTAGACCCAGATTTAGATACCTATTATTTGATGGATGCTACTTTGCTGAAACTTCCAGAAATGCAAAAAATCTTGTCAGAAATTAGGCTGATTTCTCAAAAAAATAGGGCGCGTTCCGATGCCACACCGGAGAAAAGAGCGCAATTAATTACTTTGGCGGGCAAATTGAGAGAACTCAATCAGGATTTAGCAATCAATATGGAGGTAGGATTTAGCAACAATCCTCACGGAAATTTGCGACCGAAATTAAGCGAACCTTTGAGAAATTTTAACTCGGTAGTAGAACAGCTAACTGGGCAACTAGATAAACTGATTTCTCCTACAGCAGCGGTGGAATATTATGCTTATTTAGATGGCAGCGATCGAGTTTTGACTTCGAGTTTTCAACTGTGGGACGAAAGTCTGACTGAATTAGACTTTCTCCTGCAACAGCGAATTTATAGTTTTGTTGCAAAAAAGCGCCTAATAGCTATTTTTGTGTTAATAATTTTAGGAATAGTTATTTATTTGTTTGCATCTTTTTACGGGGCTGTTATGCAAACTGTATTTGTGCTGGACGAAGCTTCAAAAAAGATGGCGAGCGGCAATCTGCACCACAAAATTACTTTGGATAATAGAGATGAACTGGGTCAAGTTGTGGGTTCGTTTAACAAAATTGCTGACGCTTTAGTTCGTGCCAACCAAGAAATTACTGTTCTCAACGATCGCCTAAAAGCTGAAAATATACGGATGAGCGCCGAGCTCGATGTCACTCGCAAAATTCAGCAGATGCTGCTGCCGAAAGATTTAGAACTGAAGGAAGTTGTCGGCTTGGATATTGCGGGATTTATGGAGGCTGCTGAGGAAGTAGGCGGCGACTATTACGACGTGCTCCAGCATGAAGGTAGGGTGAAAATTGGTATTGGCGATGTCACGGGACACGGATTGGAGAGCGGGGTTTTGATGATTATGGTTCAAACTGCAGTCCGAACTTTACTCGCCTACAATGAAGCCGATCCGGTTAAATTTTTAAGTGCTATTAACAGTGCAATTTATGATAACGTACAGCGGATGAAATGCGATAAAAACGCCAGTCTTGCCTTGCTTGACTATCAGGAGGGAATGCTGAAGTTGAGCGGACAGCACGAGGAAATGATTGTAGTGCGGTGTAACGGTTCTGTCGAGCGGTTTGATACGATCGATTTGGGTTTCCCGATCGGGCTGGATGCAAATATTGCTGAATTTGTTGCTGAAACCGTTGTGCAGCTAAGTTCAGGAGATGTGGTAGTGCTGTACACTGATGGGATTACGGAAGCGGAAAATATGGATAAAGTGCTTTACGGTTTGGAGCGGTTAATTGAGGTAATACAGATTAATTGGCGACGGACTGCTGCTGAAATCAGGCAGGCTGTAATTGAGGACGTGCGATCGCACATCGGCGAACAAAAGGTTTTTGATGACATCACGTTGCTGGTACTCAAACAAAAATAAGTAATTGGGAATTGGGAATTGGGAATTGGGAATTGGGAATTGGCCGAACAGGGAATTGGGAATTGGGAATTGGGAATTGGCCAAACAGGGAATTGGGAATTGGGAATTGGGAATTTGCCAAACAGGGAATTGGGAATTGGGAATTGGCCAAACAGGGAATTGGGAATTGGGAATTGGCCAAACAGGGAATTGGGAATTGGGCATTGGGCATTGGCCAAACAGGGAATTGGGAATTGGGAATTGGGCATTGGGCATTGGCCAAACAGGGAATTGGGAATTGGGAATTGGGAATTGGTAGCAACTCGCCAACAATCAACAGTCAACAGCCAACAGTCAACAGCCAACAGCCAACAGCCAACAGTCAAATAACAAATAACAAATAACAAATAACAAATAACAAATAACAACTAACAACTAACAAACAACAAATAACAAACAACAACTAACAAATAACAACTAACAAATAACAAATAACAACTAACAAATAACAAATAACAACTAACAAATAATATGATTCAGACTTTCGGCGATTTCATCGAGCAAGCCCCCTGCCAAGAATACTTAATAATTGGATTTTCGCCTAGTTCTATTCCCCTGAAGCAGCGGTGGCGGAACAACGGTTTGTCGGCGGATTTTCTGGCTGACTACTTGACGAGTTTTTTTCCTGGAAACGAAGACGACCCCTCAACAATTGACAGAAAAGTTGAAATTAAAAGCGCTGTCAGCTACATTGCTAACGAGTTATTAGAGAATGCGATGAAGTTTAATGATGAAACTTCCGATTACCCGATCGACATTAAACTGCAACTAGAGAACTCCCGACTGATTTTCTCAGTTGCTAACAGCATCCACCCGCAAGCTGTGGGCGAGTTTCAGGCTTACATTCAGCACTTGCTGGCCTCTGAGCCGAGCCAGCTTTACATTCAGCAGTTGGAAAAAAATGCTGCTGACGACAACTGTAGCGATTCTAGATTGGGCTTGCTGACCATGCTCAACGATTATAGCGCCAAAATAGGCTGGAAGTTCCAGACCGTGCAAACACACCCGGAAGTAATTTCGGTGACAACTATGGTGCAATTAACAGTATAGGTCTAGCGGGGCGATCGATAATATCTTAGGGACTTTTTGCGACAATGGAAATTAAGACAGAAGATTACCGGATCTGCTACGATCCAACAACGGCAACCGTGAGTTTTGTTGGCTCTCTCAGGCTGAGCGGGCCTGCCGAGTACGCGCCGATAACACAGTTGCTAACCGAGGTTGCCGACGGGGAACCGACGAAAATTACTCTCAATTTGCAGCAGTTAGAATTTTTGAACAGTTCTGGCATCAATATGCTGTCGAAGTTCATTATCGAGGTTCGCAAAAAAGCTCTGGTGCAAATAGCAGTACAAGGCTCTCAACGCATAGCTTGGCAAGGTAAATCTTTAAAGAATTTGCAGCGCCTGATGCCTAGTTTGCAGTTGGAATTAGTATAAACACGCGATGATTTTTATGGTGCAGGCTGTCGAACCCTTTTCTGTTAGTCGAGGCGCAAATTCTCGGGTCATGCTGGAAGAACAACCATCTAGAGAACAGCTACTTTTAGAGATTGAAAGATTGCGCCAGCAAGTGGAAGACTTGAAGGAGGAAAAAGCCGATCTCGAAATATTGCTGGAAACTACTGCCGAACATTCCGATACGGTTGAAACCCAGTTGCGCTATCGGGCATTGGAGGCGGTGCGGGAAGGCGAAATCAAGCTGGTTCAATTTCTGGAAGCGATTCCCCTAGGCGTGGCCGCGCTCGATTCTCAAGGCATACCTTACTACATCAATCACGCCGGACAGCAGTTACTCGGTCAAGGGGTTTTGCCGTTAAATGCAGTTGAGAATTTGTCAGAAACTTATCAAATTTATATCGCGGGAACTGATACTATTTACCCTTATGAGAATTTGCCGCTTGTCCGGGCTTTGAGGGGCGAAAGCGCGACTGCTGACGATATCGAAATCCATCTACCAGATCGGAAAATTCCCCTGGAAATTTGGGGAACGCCAATTTTGGGCGAGGGTGGAAAAGTTGCTTTTGCGATCGCAGTTTTTCAAGAAATCGCGGAACGAAAACAAGCTGAAGCAGACCGCCATGAATTTATTAAAAAACTCTTCGACCTCAATCAGAATTTGGAAAAAGCTCTGGATGCCGAAGCAGTAATAACTGATGCCTACGGGCGATTTGTGCCGCATCAATTTCTGAATATATTGGGATACGAAAGTATTATTGATGTCAATTTAGGCGACCAAGTGCAGCAGGAAATGTCGGTGCTGTTTGCGGATATCCGCGACTTCACGAAGCTTTCGGAAACTATGACGCCGCAAGAAAATTTTAATTTTATCAATGCTTACCTGTCGCGGATGGAGCCGGCTATTACTAGCCATAACGGATTTATTGACAAATACATCGGCGATGCAATTATGGCTCTGTTTGGCGACTTTGCAGATGATGCAGTGAAAGCGGGTATTGCGATGCTAAACATTCTGACTGATTACAACGAATACCGTCAAAATGTCGGCTACATCCCGATTAAAGTTGGCATTGGTATCAATTCGGGTTCTTTGATGCTGGGGACAGTCGGCGGCATAAACCGAATGGACAGCACTGTGATTAGCGATGCTGTTAATTTGGCATCTCGGATTGAAGGATTGACTAAAGATTACGGCGTACCTCTGTTAATTTCTCAGCAAACTTTGGAAAAGTTGCGAAATCCCGCTGATTATGCTATTCGGATTGTGGATAAAGTACAGGTTAAAGGAAAATCTCAATATGTCACAGTTTTTGAGGTGTTTGATGCCGATCCTGCGGAAATTTTGTCGGCAAAGCTAGCAAATTTGGCTGTATATAGTGAAGCGATGTTGCTGTGCGATCGCCAGGAGTTCCGAGAAGCTGGAAAATTGTTTGAAGAGTGTTTGCGGACAAATCCGAGCGATCGGGTAGCTCGCATTTACCTGAAACGCTGCCGGGATTGGCGATCGCTCCTCAAGGGAATTTAGTCATTAGTCATTAGTCATTAGTCATTGGTCATTAGTCATTGGTGATTAGTCATTGGTCATTAGTCATTAGTTATTAGTTATTAGTTGTTAGACCTCTTGCAAAAATAATTAGGACGGGCTCTCCGGCCCATCCCACAAGAGTTATTTTTTCTTGTGGGATGGGCATCTTGCCCGTCCGAACAATTGATGAAAAAGACTTTTGCAAGAGGTCTATTAGTTATTAGCTATTAGTTATTAGCTATTAGTTATTAGCTATTAGTTAACAGTCATCAGTCAACAGTTAACACTCATCATTTAACACTCATCAGTCAACAGTTAACAGTCTCTGGCTGGAAGTGCAAGTGCGCGAGGCTCTGCTCCACTTTAAATTACCTGTCGTAAAGTTCAAGCAAAATGATATAATTATAGTTTAAATTAATTCGCAAAATGACAATGGGAAATTACAAGAGACAGCCGAGAATATCTATAAAACCTTCAGTAATTAAAGTTATAGCTCTGTTCTGTCTGTGCTGCTTGTTAACTGCAAGCTGCGGGCAGGGGGCCTCTCGATCGCCCAATTCGCCCAATTCGCCCCAAAACGATCGCGTAACGATCGGCACCACCTTGAAATTGCGGACGATCGACCCTGCAGACGCTTACGAAATTATATCAGGACAACTGCTGCGTAATTTGGGCGACACTCTCTACACCTACAAGTCGGGAACTACTGAGTTAATCCCCGGCTTGGCGACAGCAATGCCAAAAGTTAGCAAAGACGGATTGACATATACAATTCCCCTGCGTCAAGGCGTAATTTTTCACGACGACACACCGTTTAACAGCGCAGCAATGGAATTTTCCTTGCAGCGGTTTATCAAAAATGGCGGTCGTCCGGCTTTCTTGTTGAGCGATGCCGTAGAATCGGTGAAAGCGACGGGCGAATACGAATTAACTTTTCAACTCAAAAAGCCTTTTGCTGCTTTTCCTTCTCTCTTGACATTTGCCGGCCTTTGTGCAATTTCTCCGAAAGCTTACGAGATTGGAGACGGTAAATTTAAACCCGATACGTTTGTAGGAACTGGACGCTACAAACTGGCGAAGTACGGTAGCGATTCTCTGAAGTTTGACGCATTCGATAAGTATTGGGGGGAAAAACCTGTCAATCAAGGAGTTGATTTGTTGCTGCTTTCTAGTTCGTCAAATTTGTTCAATACTTTTCGGACAGGTGCGATCGATGTGGCTTATTTGTCTCTGGATGCAGACCAAATTCGCAGTTTGGAAGAGGGCTCTAAAAAAGGGAAATGGCAGGAAATCGCCGGGGAAAGCAGTACAGTTAGTTATATGACGCTGAATATCAAGTCTCCACCGCTGGACAAGTTAGAAGTCAGACAGGCGATCGCGGCGGCGATGGATCGCCCGCTGATTAACGATCGCGTACTGCGGGGACAAGCGCAGCCGCTGTACAGTCTGATTCCCACAACCTTCGACGTTAACAAGCCCGTGTTTAAAGAAATGTACGGCGACGCTAACACTGCAAAAGCCAAGGAATTGTTAACGAAAGCGGGATACTCGGCCGCCAATCCGCTGAGCCTGCAAATTTGGTATCCTTCGGCTTCCACAAAACGAGCGTTAGTGGCGAGTACGATCGAGGCGCTAGCTAAACTGAAAATGGACGGGATCATGCAGGTAGAAGTTAACAGCGTTGAATCTCCGACTTTGTTCCAAAATATAGAGAAGGGGATTTATCCTGCGGTTTTGGTGGATTGGTACGCCGATTTTTTTGATGCTGACAATTACATTCAGCCGTTTTTGGATTGTGCGACGGGTTCGGCCGCCGGCGGGTGCGAAAAAGGCGCAAGTCAGGGGCAAGGTTCGTTCTATTATAACGATCGGGTGAATCAACTGATCGACAAGCAGCGCCAGGAACCAAACCCCCAAACCCGCAAAGCTTTGTTTGGCGAAATTCAGGACATACTGGCTAGAGATGTACCTTTCATCCCTCTTTGGCAGGATAAGGACTATACTTTTGCTCAGAACAACATCACTGGTGTCCGTCTAGAACCGACGCAATCCTTTCCCTTTTGGTTCCTGAAAAAGCAATAATTGTTTACAATAATTTTGAGGAGTTGAAACGTCAATAACTCTATCATATTTTGTGCATAACGGGGTGATGATTGTCACAGTTTATCGAAGAGACCGATCGCACAACCCTCTAAAAAAATGTGGGATATTATTAGAGAGAGAGAGAGATATCGCCGAGGGTGAATATATGAAATTTGGAATTTTAACAACAACAACAGCGCTGCTAATTGCGATCGGTTTTGCTTCTGGAGTCAAGGCCGAAAACGTATCACAAGTCAAGCAACTATTAGAAACTAAAAAATGTAACAAATGTGACTTGACAGGAGCGCAACTTGCTGGTATGAATCTCAGCGGGGCAGATTTGAGCGGTGCGAATTTGAGCGGAGCAAATTTGAGCGGTGCGAATCTCAACGAAGCTAAGCTGAACGAAGCCAATCTGCAACAAGCTAAATTGCAAGGTGCGAGTTTAATTGCGGCGAGAATGCACGGGGTAAATTTGGAGGGCGCAGATTTAACCAGGGCTAACCTGAGTCTGGCGGGTTTAGTAATTGCTAGTTTGAAAAACACCAACCTCAGCAGCGCTAATTTAGTCGGCGCTAATTTAGAAGGTGCCGATTTGGCTGGCGCAAATATGAGAAATGCTCGCCAGTCTGTAGCTAATTTAGCTAATGTCAGCCTCAGAGGCGGCAGTTTGTCGGGAATCGACGTACAGGGAGTTAACTTGCGGGATGCAAATTTGACCGGTGCTAATTTGACTGGTGCGAATTTGAACGGTTCCGACTTGACCGGTGCTAATTTAATGGATGCCAATATGGTAAATGTAGATTTGAAAAATGCTGCTTTGCCGTAGGACGATCGCCAATTGCTAATTCAGATGCTCGTTTTTAACAAGCTTAATATAATAATGTAGGGGCCATTTCCGAAATGGCCCCTACAGTTATAGTTGTAGGATTTATCTCGTTTCCTGTCGCCGCGCGGGTAATTATCCGGTGCGCGGCGCTTTTCCCTGACATCGTTTCCGGTTGCATAGCAATAATAAAATCGAGTCAACAGTCAACAGTCAACAGTAGAACTCTTGCAAAAATCTAAAGAACCCCACCCCAACCCTCCCCTCCCGCGGGGAGGGAGCAAGATTATTCTTGTTTCTCCCCTTAATAAGGGGGGACTAAGGGGGGTAAATTTGACTTTTGCAAGAGGTCTAAGAGGTCTATTCACCTGACGGTGTAACCGAAATTGATATGACATCTGCGATTGCTTCATATTTTGATGTCGGATCAATCTTCTTCGTCAGCATCTTGGGCGAAACGGATAATGTCATCATCGCCGAGGTACTCGCCATTTTGGATTTCAATCATCACCAGGGGAATCACGCCGGGGTTTTCCACGCGGTGAGCAGTATTCATGGGAACGTAGGTTGACTGTTTCTGCATGAGAATCGTCTCTTTGTCATCGCAGATCACTTTAGCGGTACCGGAGACGACTACCCAGTGTTCGCTGCGGTGATAGTGCATTTGGGTGCTGATGTGGTGTCCCGGTTTGACTTCGATGCGATTTATCTTGTAACGATCGCCCGCGTCTATGACTGTAACTTTACCCCAAAACCGGGTTTGCGTGCGATCGTCCGTTTTTTCGATTGTGTCGGCTGTTTCCGCCATAATATTGAGTTCGCTAACGGTGTATGTAAAAATATCTATAGTTGAAAGTATATCAGGGAGAGGGTAAGTCTGTAAGTGCGATCGATTTAAACATTACTGAATTAGCCGCCATTCGCGAGCATCAACAAATTGCGATAAATGCCCCACATTTGTTGTAGCAATTACCACCTCATTGCCTTCACTTGCCTCCAATATTGCTTGAGCCGCCAAAATCACATCCCCGTCAAGTGCATTGGGTTCTGCCGTTGGCTTTCCTCTCTTTCGTGCATCCGCCCACAACTGAGCCGCTAGAAGCATTACCTCCGAAGTCAAAGGACGGTATGTAAGGACATTCTTGAATAGGTCAAGTTTTCTGATACCTCTCTCTTTTCCCGCTCGAATCAATTCTCGCCGCACCTCATAGTCAGCAATTTCAGGCAGGATTACCATTTCGCCATTTTGTAGTAAAGAGTCTAGCCAAAGTTGGCATTCCAAATAAGGAGGTTTGGCTTGAGGATTTGTCACCATCCCCAAGGGGCCGGAATCCAAAATAATTATTCTGCTCATGGAAACAATGGTCGATTAGACATCCGATCCTCATTTATCACTTGTTCTAGACATTCCGCAATTTTTTTTTGCTCTTGTTCGTCATCCTCTTCTCGCCACGATCGCAATAATTCAATTGCACCTTGATTTCTTTGTATCCGCTCCTCCAGCGACAGTTTAGTAATGTCTATTTTCTCCGATGTCTGGGGAGGCTCGGACAAGGCTGGCTTTACCGTCACAGTTTCCAGAAATAACCGCATCATTTTAAGCAAATTAGGCCAATATTCTCTCGGAGTTTGCTGAATAACACTGAGAAACTCTACCATTTCGTTGCCAATGCGAGTTTCTGGCGCTGAAGCTGCTGTCGTTGGGCTTTCACTGATTAAAGCTTGTTCAGACACAATCACTTTTCTCCTTTCTCGGATTTATATGAATCAGCGGGTCGATCGATATCCTGGATGGGAATTAGAGATTGGCGATCGAACTCGCCTCTACTTATACCATTTTTCTTTCATATGTGCTGTGGATGAAGTCTTAGCCCCCCCTTAATAAGGGGGGGTTGGGGGGGTAATATCTAGCGCTACTTTATGAAATTGGTATTATATTTTAAACAAAAGACGGGGGGAGCATCTCAGTTGTGAATTTTTGCACAACTGAGATGCTCCCAAAGGCGAGGATAATTCATCCAGATTCTGGGATTTTTTTGAACCGCTGACATCGGCGGTTCAAAACAACCATTTCACTGAATTTCGAGGAAACTACTTGCTCAACACACCTTCAGGAATCCCCAAAAGATCCTCAATGCGCGGCATATCTTCCACAGCAATCACTCGCCCTTCATCCTCAAATCCGGCAATTTGATCGAAATTCAAATACCGATACAAATCGCCAGCAAAAGGATCGATTTTCTTGGCCACAATTTCCTGGTATTCTGGGACTGTGGGAATGCGACCCAGCAGCGAACAAACTGCCGCTAATTCTGCGGAACCGAGGTAAACTTGTGCATCTTTGCCCATCCGGTTGTTAAAGTTGCGAGTAGATGTTGAAAACACCGTTGTCGCATCTTTAACCCGCGCTTGATTGCCCATACAAAGACTGCATCCCGGCATTTCCGTCCGCGCTCCAGCCGCTCCAAAAATGCTGTAATAACCTTCGTCTTTCAGTTGCTGTTCGTCCATCCGAGTTGGCGGACAAATCCACAGGCGAGTTTTGACTTCCCCTGCACCTTCCAATACCTTTGCAGTGGCGCGGTAGTGGCCGATATTTGTCATGCAGGAACCGACAAATACTTCGTCTACCCGATCGCCCGCAACCTCACTCAACAGCTTAACATTATCCGGGTCGTTGGGTGCAGCCACAATAGGTTCAACAATCTCGTTCAGATCGATTTCGATGATTTCAACATACTCCGCATCAGCATCAGCTTCTAGCAGCACCGGATTAGCCAGCCATTCCTCCATCTTCGCCACCCGGCGCATCATCGTCCGCGCATCTTCATAGCCCCGCGCTACCATGTTTTTCAGCAGCGCGACGTTCGAGCGAATGTACTCAGAAACAGTCTCCGGGCTCAATTTAATCGTGCATCCGGCGCAAGAACGCTCGGCCGAGGCATCGGTCAATTCAAACGCCTGCTCGACCTTTAAATCGGGCAAACCTTCAATTTCCATAATCCGCCCGGAAAAGACGTTTTTCTTGTTCTGTTTCGAGACTGTCAGCAAACCTTTTTGAATTGCTACATAGGGAATTGCATTCACAACATCCCGCAGGGTTACTCCCGGCTGCAATTCTCCTTTGAACCGCACTAAAACAGATTCCGGCATATCCAAAGGCATCACGCCCAAGGCGGCAGCAAATGCTACCAATCCCGAACCTGCAGGAAAGGAAATTCCTAAAGGAAAACGTGTGTGAGAATCGCCGCCGGTTCCTACTGTATCGGGCAATAACATCCGGTTCAGCCAAGAGTGAATAATGCCGTCTCCGGGACGCAAAGCTATGCCAGCGCGCTGTGCCATGAAATCGGGCAATTCGTGGTGAGTTTTGACATCAACGGGTTTTGGATAGGCGGCGGTGTGGCAGAAACTTTGAATTACCAAATCGGCGCTAAATCCCAAACAAGCCAGTTCTTTTAATTCGTCGCGAGTCATCGGCCCGGTGGTATCTTGGGAGCCGACTGTGGTCATTAATGGTTCGCAAGATGTACCGGGACGCACGCCTGTTAAACCGCAGGCTTTTCCTACCATTTTTTGGGCTAAGGTGAAGCCTTTACCTGTGTCGGCGGGAATTGTTGGGCGGGTGAAAATAGGGCTAATTCCTAGTCCTAAAGCTTCGCGGGTTTTGTCGGTTAAGGTGCGTCCAATTAATAGCGGAATGCGGCCGCCTGCGCGAACTTCGTCTGTGATTGTGTCGGGTTTGAGGGTGAAGGTGGAGATGATTTCTCCGGCTTCGTTGGTGATTTCTCCTTTGTAGGGATGGATGGTAATTACCATTCCGGTTTCCATTTTGCTGACATCGCATTCGATCGGCAATGCGCCGGAATCTTCAGCGGTATTGAAGAAAATCGGGGCGATCGCACTTCCCAAAATATATCCGCCGCTGCGCTTGTTTGGCACAAACGGAATATCGTTGCCGATGTGCCACAGCACTGAGTTAATCGCTGATTTTCGCGAGGAACCGGTGCCGACAACATCGCCGACGTAGGCTACGGGATGGCCTTTTTGCTTCAATTGGGCGATCGTTTCGAGAGCTTGGGGCATTTTACTTTCCAGCATCGCCAAAGCGTGCAGGGGAATGTCCGGCCGCGTGGTAGCATGAGGTGCCGGAGACAAGTCGTCGGTATTCGTTTCTCCCGGTACTTTGAAGACTGTAACGGTAATGGCTTCGGCTAGTTGGGGGCGGCCGGTGAACCACTCGGCATCCGCCCAAGAATCTATTACTTGCTTGGCGTAGGGATTGGTATCCGACAGCGCGAGAATGTCGTGGAAAGCGTCGAATACCAGCAGGGTTTTGCTCAATGCCCGGGCTGCGGTGGCGGGAATGGCGACTTCGGCACTAGGATGGAGTAAATCGATTAAAGATTGGACGTTGTAACCGCCCATCATTGTCCCCAGCAGGTAAACGGCCCATTTGGGAGCAATTAGGGGGCTGTGGATTTCGCCCTTGGCAATGCCTGTTAAAAAACCTGCTTTGACGTAGGCGGCGCTGTCTACGCCTGGGGGGACGCGATCGCGCAATAATTCTATTAAGGCTTCTTCTTCCCCAGGCGGCGGATTTTTGAGCAATTCGCAGAGTTCTGAGGTTTGCTGGGCATCTAGCGGCAGCGGTGGAATTCCCTGTGCGGCCCGTTGGGCAGCGTTGCGGCGGTAAGATTCAAGCATTTGTGTTCTCTCTCGAAATTGTGTTGGGTAGTTGTTTGCAGGTGACATTACTTTTTAGATTAGGCGCTGGCGCTACATATTTGGCAAAGCACCCGCTCTTATAAAAACTTAACGCAACTTTAAAAACGGTAGACTTTCATACTAAAGAGATATCTTTTCTGTGGCTGGGGCGCTGCTTAAACTCCAGCCGAGAAGTTTTCGGGCGTTGAGTTGCATTGTTCTGGTTAAAATTAATGTGGCGGGGGGTACTGTCGATCGTCCTCTGCATCTGAAATCGTTAGTTACCGCAAATTTAAATTTGTCCGCAGAAATGGATCAATTAAAAAATGGAAAGTTTTATCCCTGAAAATGGTGAACACTGTCAGGGTTCGGCCGCCAAGCCAGAGTTGTACCGAGAACTGCAAGCAACTAAAGAATTACTGCTGACGATCGCCAATTCGATACCGATGCCTACGATCGTCAGCAATCTGGCTGATGGCACAATTATTTATAGCAACGATTTATGCCATCAGGCTTTCGGGTTCAAAGCATTTGAGATCGACGGCCAAAAAGCCGAAACACTCTACAACAAACCCAAAAAACGCCAGGAATTGCTCGATGTCCTCGCCCGCAACGGACAAGTCAGCGAGACAGAAGTCCGCCTCAAAAAAGCTGACGGCACGCTGTTTTGGGCAAGTGTATCGATGCGGTATTTGACATTGCTGTCAGAAAAAGCTGTGCTGTCGGTGTTCTGCGACATTACCGATCGCAAGCGAGCAGCCGCCAAGGAGCAGGAATTGCTCGCCTCAATCCACTTGCGCGCCCGCCAGCAAGCAGCCGTCGCTTACTTGGGGCAGCAGGCCCTGGCGGAAACAGATTTGTCTGCACTGATGGACAAAGCCGCGGTTTTAATTGCTCAAACGCTGGACGTTGATTATTGTCAGTTGTTGGAACTGTTGCCATCGGGCCATGCTTTTCAGTTGCGAGCGGGGGCTGGCTGGCAGCCTGGCCTCGTCGGCATGGCTACTGTTACCGCTTCTGCCCGATCGCAAGCAGGTTACACGTTGCTAGTTGGCAAAGCGACGATCGTCGAAGATTTGCGCGTGGAAACCCGTTTTAGCGAGTTGCCGCTGCTGCACAACCACCGGGCTGTGAGCGGCGTCACTGTCATCGTTCCCGGCAATCGGGAACAGGAGAGTTTCTTGGGACAAGCAGAACCAGCAGATACTTCCTCCTGCCAGCCCTGGGGCATTTTGGGGGTTCACACCAGCCAAAGGCGGGTTTTCAGCCAAGATGACGTTTATTTTGTAGAAGCGATCGCCAACGTGTTAGCTGCGGCGATCGAGCGGATTCGATCGCAAGAGCGCTTGCAAATGATGGAACGGGCGATCGAAAGTTGCAGCAACGGCATCGCCATCACCGACGCGACGGTTGCAGATAATCCGATTATTTATGTCAATCCCAGTTTTGAGCGGATTACTGGTTATAGCAGAGACGAATTAATGGGGAAAAATTGCCGATTTTTGCAGGGCAACGACACCGACACCGTCGCTGCCCAACAATTGCGAACGGCAATTGAAGAAGGCAGAGAAGCTCAAGTTATCCTGCGTAACTTTCGGAAAGACGGCACGCCTTTTTGGCACGAACTGTCGATCGCTCCGGTGTACAACTCGCGCCGACACTTAACGCATTTTATTGGAGTGCAAACAGACATTACCGACCGCCAGCGAGCCGAAGCAGAATTATTTTTAAATTCTCAAGCTTTAGCAGCTTTCACCGCTAATCTCAAACACTTGCACCGGATTACAACTTATCATTATCAAAATTTTCAAGAACTGGTAGACGATTATCTAACAGCAGGCTGTTTGATGTTCGGACTTTCTATCGGCATCATGGCTGAAGTTAAAAATGAAACTTTTATTGTGCGGGCTGCGAAAACCAATTTTAGATACTTCGTGTCCGGCTTAGAATTGAACCTCAGCGATACTTACTGCGCGGCGGTAATTGAACTAAAAAAAACTGTTACCTGCTCTCATATAGGAGCAGATATTGATATGCAAAAACATCCAGCTTATAAACAATGCAATTCGGAATCATACATCGGAACGCCAATATTTGTTAACAATCAAACTTACGGAACTTTGAGCTTTAGGTCGCCAGAAATCAAGAAAAAAGATTTTGAGTACCAGGAAATAGAACACATAGAATTGATGGCTCAAAGCATCGGTAAATTTCTGGCGGTTCACCAAATGGAACTTGAACGCCAGCAAGCCGAAAAAGAGCGATGCGAGTTAATATTATCTCTGCAAGAAAGTGAAGAGCGCTACCGCCGTTTAGTAGAACTATCTCCCGAAGCGATCGCCGTTCACAGTCAAGGGAAAATCGCCTACATCAATGCTGCCGGCGCAAAACTCCTGGGTGCGAGTTCTCCGGCAGAGCTAATCGGCTTTCCGGTATTGCATTTTGTCCATCCAAACTATATGGAAACAGCAAAAGAGCGCATGAGGCAAGTCGAGCAAGAAAATCAGCCGATCGAGCTTGCCGAACAAAAACTGATGCGCCTCGACGGACAAATCATCGACGTTGAAGTGGCCGGCATTCCCGCTACTTATCAAGGCTCGGCCGCCGCCCAAATTATTATCAGAGATGTCACCGAACGCAAGCGAGTAGAACAGCAACTGCTGCACGGCGCTTTTCACGACGCGCTGACGGGTTTGCCCAACCGGGTTTTGTTCATCGACAGGCTGGGACAAGCCATCCGCCGATCGAATCAGTCCCCCGATTACAAATTTGGTTTACTTTTCCTAGATTTAGACCGCTTCAAAGTAGTTAATGATTCTTTAGGACACGTTCTTGGGGATAAACTGCTAGTTGCCTTCGCGGAGCGGCTGCTAACCTGCGTGCGAGCTTCTGATACTGTCGCCCGACTGGGGGGAGACGAATTCACCATCCTGCTAGACCACATTCAGAGCCTCAGCGATGCCACCCAAGTAGCTAACAGAATACAAGCAGAACTAACTTTACCGTTTCAGATCGAAGGACACGAAGTATTTACCACCGCTAGTATTGGTATTGTTTTCAGTCGAGGCGAACTCGCAGCAGCCGACAGATCCGACTCGAATCTGTACGCTCACCCAGAAGAATTCCTGCGCGATGCTGACATTGCTATGTACCGCGCTAAAGCTTTGGGCAAGGCCCGCCACGAGGTGTTTAATTTGGCGATGCACGACCAAACTATGTCGCTGTTGCAGTTAGAAAATGACCTGCGGTTGGCTATTTTTGGTAAGGAGGAATTAGGTTCGAGCAAGGATGAATATTCGCACTTTATTTTGCACTACCAACCGATTGTTTCGATCGCCAGCGGTGCGATCGAGGGTTTTGAGGCTTTGGTGCGCTGGCATCACCCGGTTCGGGGTCTAGTGCCGCCATCTAGTTTTATTCCTGTAGCTGAGGAAACTGGTTTGATCGTGCCTCTGGGAGCTTGGGTGCTGCGGGAAGCTTGCCGCCAATTGCGCGTTTGGCAAGAAATGTTGATGAAGGAAGAAGGAAGTTCGGCAACGAGCAATGTACGGGATGTAACGGATGTAACGGATGTAACGGATGTAACGGATGTAACGGATGTAA
>NZ_JBARVX010000638.1:0-1966 GCF_049646505.1 Microcoleus sp. | reverse complement strand
TTGAGCGATCGGCAACATAAATTGCTACGTAAAACCGTTAAGTTTTAATCAATTCCGAGGGCGTTCTCCACAGTAAATCCAACCGATTCGCCGGCATCGTCAAATACAAAACATCCCCCGCACTCAGACAACAATTCAGCAACTCCCAGCCGTGAATAGTTTGACAGTTAGTTTCCACATAAAGAGGTACAAAATCAGCAGATTTCGCAGCATCTTGAATGCGGTAGCCGCAAAAAGGATGGTTTGGCGTAATCAATGTTGCTAAGGAAACCCACAGACTGTCAGCAGTCATCCCGTTGCCCAAAATTCTGCCTCCAATTGCCGCCGCCGCAAAAGCAGGAGCCGCTAATTCCGTCGGGTTCAAAACTCCTTCAAATTCAAAAACCTGCTGCACCATCAAAGCAAAATGCGAGTCTTGATTGCGGACAATCACCTGCAGTTTCGGTGCCAATCCTTTAGCAGTCAAGGCAATTTCTAAATTGGACATATCGCTGCTAGTAACTGCCAAAAGTGCAGCAGCTTGCTTAACATTAGCAGCTTCCAGAGTTGCGGGCAAACTGGCACTTCCATGAATTACTGGAATTTTTAGAGAGCGAGCCGTGCTCAGAAAGCGGCTGTTTGGATCTTGCTCGATCGCCACAATATCATAACCGTTAGTGTGCAGTTCTTTGGCAATTTGTATTCCCATGCCCCCCAGGCCGCAAATAATGTAATGATGGCGCTGCGGAACTCGCGCTATATCCCAATATTCGGTAAAGCGAGTTCCCAATACATAATCGTTGAGCAGGGCGTAGCAGATGCCGATGATGCCCGCTCCAACTAACATCATCATCACCGTAAATAATTTAATATTTTCTGGAGCTTGTTCGGCAACTTTTTCATAGCCTCCGGCACCAGTAATCATCCCTACTGAAAAATATAGAGAATCGACAATTGAGATATTTTCATCAACACAAATATAGATAGAAGTAGCTATTCCAATCATTGCCAGCAGAGTCAGTACCACAATTACTGCTTGGCTGTGCTGCTGAAATCGGCGGAGGCTAGTTAAGGTTTTAAGCAGTTTTTGAATCAAAGTTTTTTGGGGGCTGCGGAGAGTCGGTTCCGAGGCAACAATTAGCCGATCGCCCTGCTGGCACTCCCGGCCCGCCAGCACCGCCGATACTAAATCAGTTTTGTTAGCAGCCGGGAGAGAATAAATCAACATTCGCGATCGATCGTTCCACAAATCGCTCAGTTGCCGATCGAGCCAAGGATGATTTTCATCGATATATTCTTCGTGAATCGGCCAAGTGCGATCGAACAAACGCAACTGTCCGATCGCCCGATTTCCGAGAGCAGCAAAAGCAAAAACCGGAGCTGCCAAAGCCGAAACGCTCATCGAAGTGTGCTCGGGCAAAGAGTGATCGATTCTGTCGCCCAAGCTAGTATTGAACAATCTGTTAATGATCCGAATTTGAGGGTTCAGAATCCTCGCCTGCATCAAAACTGCCAAATTGACAGCATCATCATTTCCTGCGATTACTAAAGTGTGAGCTTTTTGAAGGCCCGCCGCCAACAAAGTAGAAGCTGCTTGCAAATTGCCGACAACCACATCAGAAGTTTCGCTGCGAATTGGGCGATCGCTAATACCAACCACAATCGCCCCCTGCTGTCTCAACAAACAAAAAATCTTGTGTCCCGTTTTGCCCAACCCACAAACAATGATTCGAGGTTTCATAAGTTATTTGCCAGCCGATTTCAAAGCTGTCCTTGCAGTTTTACTTACCATTGTTGACTGCCGCAGCTTTGCAGAATGTAGCTAAAAACACTATTGCGTAATTGTTGTAGGGTTCTTATTTCGTGAAAATCCCCGATAGATATGGAGTAGGCACTCTTAGCACTACCCCTAGAAATTTTGTGAATCCTGCAATAATTGCTATATATACGTAGGTTGGGTTGAAGAATGAAACCCAACATGCGTATA
>NZ_JBARVX010000637.1:0-11587 GCF_049646505.1 Microcoleus sp. | reverse complement strand
CCGCCCATCAAGGTGTCGCCGCCGTCGCCGCCCATCACGCTGTCGTCGCCGTCGCCGCCATCGCAAACGTCGTTGCCGGCACCGCCCATCACGGTGTCGTTGCCGGTGCCGCCCATCACGCTGTCGTCGCCGTCGTCGCCGTCGCAAACGTCGCTGCCTGCACCGCCCATTACGGTGTCGTTATCTTTGCCGCCGTTAACGCTGTCGTTGCCATCGCCGCCGCTAACGTTGTCGTTGCCCCGATCGCCCCTGACGGTATCGTTGCCTTCACCGCCCTCGCAGTCGTCGTCGCCTTTACCGCCGTACAGGGTATCGCTGCCGCCGCCGCCGTCAACCTCATCATTTCCGTCGTTGCCGTTTACCCAGTCATCGCCGTCATCGCCAAAACAGGTATCTTGGTCGCTGCCGCCAAAAAGAGTATCGTTGTCTTTACCGCCATAAACCTTGTCGTCGCCTTGGCCACCGTTAACGATGTCGTTACCGCGATCGCCTCTTATTTCGTCATCATCATCGCCGCCGTCGCAATCATCGTCATCTTTACCTCCGTAAAGCCGATCTTTGCCGCCGTTTCCTCTCATTCTGTCTCGGCCTTTTTTGCCGAATATCACCTCGTCAGCGGTGGTGCCGACAATTAAGTCATCGTCATCGGTACCTTCGAGGGTTTGGCGAACGCTGCCGCTGCCATCATCTTCTCCGTCATCTGTGCTGCCGGCACTTTCTTCGGGGATGCCGTTAAATTCAGCCATTGTGCTGTCATCGTCAGCAGTTGTTTCGGATACGCCCTCAGACGGATTCGGAATTTGGCCGTTACTGCTGCTACCGCTGTTTTCGGCGATCGCATCGTCAATTAATTTGGCTAAGTCGCTATCAGAATCGATCGCGGCGGCGCTGCGGAAAGCCGCTAGCCGATCGAGATCGCCGGCGGAAAGTCCGAACTCTGGTTCTTCGTCATCTAGGGCGATCGGTGCAAACAAACTGGTTTCTGTCGCGTCAGAAATTTGTGTTCGATCGCGATCGGGAAAAAGTGTTCCCGATACATTTCCTAACAACATTTCTTCTTCCATCGTTAATATTTTCTCCAAGAGATATGAGATTGTTAGAATCAGTTTATCAGCAAAGAGGATGCAGCAGAAGCAACAAATTGGAATTTTATACTTTCCTTTGCTCTAACCGCTGGTTTCCACTTTTCTGTTATAGATGCTATTTAAAATGCCAGAGTTTATTGCGCTGGCGCTGCGAGTTTTATTTTGGGCAATAACGCACAAAAATAATTCAGCCGTCACCTACACCGCAAGTGCTGCACCGAAGTGCCGATCGCTTTTGATGTTCTCCGTAATTTCTACAGCAAGCTGCACCGAAGTGCGCCCAACCGTAGATTTTCTACGTGTTTTCTACAGTGACCCAGCAGAATTTCAACTCGCAACACACAACTCCTACATAACTACCCAAAACCTTTATCCCCAAAATTTTACCCTGGTTTTTTCTGCGATCGAGCCTGGTGCATTGAAGTTTTGTAACACTCCCAGCTCTGACAAATCCTTCCCTGACTTAAGGATTTGAATGCTTTTGTCAGTGACTGTGCGCTCTTAATTTTAGTTCCCGATGATTTATTACAAATTTAGATACTTTACCACCGCAAATATTTGTTTTAATTTTCTGTTCGGCAATTCGATCTCGATCGACCTGCTGCGATCGAACTGAAAAAATATGTTTTTCCTGCAATACAAGCAATTCAGCAAAAATCTATCTATCTTAAGACTGATATCATTTCCGGTAACACCGTCTGGTGATGTTGACTGTTGACTGTTGACTGTTGACTGTTGACTGTTGACGGTTGACTGTTGACTGTTGACTGTTGACTGTTGACTGTTGACTGTTGACTGTTGACTCGAATTTACTATTCCGATGAAGAGAGGATTTGATCTGATTTCAAAAAAACCTCTCCTGAACTTTGGGTGATAAGTTAATCTAATATTTTCCCGCAAATATCCGAAACAGCCTGTCGGCTTTGGCGGTCACGAATTCGGGATAGCCTCAAATCTCAAATCGACTGGCGATGATTGGTTTTCTCGATCGTAAAAATGATTGTTGTCTGAGAGGACGGGAATAATTTTAGAGTTATTGTATTGTTAAAAATTATGCCTTTGTTAACTTGATTGTTTTTGCTTAAGTTTAGTTAAATTAAGAGATTTAAATATCAAAGCAAACAATAACATAAAATGTGTCAAAAAGCAACCCTCTATTAGCAATTATCGAGAGTCGATCGATCGCTCGATTGGCGATTGCCGCCGCTCCATCCCAAAAACGAGTACCGTGCCGCCTACTTCTGTCGCGGACATCTCCAAATTTTAGAAGAAAGTTCAAGCTGCCAAATTTAAAGCTGCAAGTAAATCTGCAGCGCCCCAATCTTCAATGCCCCGATCGGCTTGCGGATGAGGTTTTGGGCTGACCAATTAATTAATTGACACAAAATCAAGATTTCAGATGGGGGGGTTGGTGGTAGAGGATAAGCGGTGAGGAGAGATCGGGCGCGCCGGGGCAAAAAAAAAATTACTCAGCTTTGCCTTTGATATGGCCCTGAAACCGGTTGGTTAGAGCTGAAGTAATTTTAATAAGAACTAGAGATCCGCCTGGTAAAGTGCCTCCAATTTAACTTTACTCAGCAATGACAAACTCAAGTTCCCGGTGAATGTAAAGGGGTCTGCGGTAGAGGTGCAAAATGTTAAAGATCGCAAAATTGGAGAAAATTCCGGTTTCACTTAGCCACAGGGCAATCAAAACTAATAAACTGTTATTAAAGTACAAGTTTTATACCCTCAAAGTGTTTGAACAAATATATTTGAGCTTAGCGATCGCCCGATCGGGGGAAGCGCATTCAGAAACTTTCATTCAAAGAGTAAAAATCAGTTTGTCGGTCGCTGTTGCTAGCTGCAAAAACGCAGGCAAATTCAGAATTGAGGCGGGAGGGCGCTAAATCGGTGAGCCAGGAATTTAAACTCTCAGTTACCCCAGTTGGGGACGATGAATATCTAGTGCGGACAGAAAAGGTTGCACCCGGTGTACCTTTGGCAGAACAACAAGTCCGCTGGCCGATCGACGAATGGCTGGCGCTGTCTGCTCAACTGATGAACGACCCTTTGGTGGGCTTGCTCCAGGGAACCGGTACTGCGGGTCGGGGACTGTCGCGATCGGGAAAACACTCAGCGCCGAATTTAGTAGCACTCGGACAACAGTTATACAGCGGGCTGTTTCAAGGAAACTTGCGCGATAGTTGGACTTGCGCTCAAGGCATCGCCCAGCACCGCCGAGAAGTGCTGCAACTGCGGCTCGGACTCAAAGGCAGGCACTTGCCGCGGCTGCCGTGGGAAGTTCTGCACGCGGGCGATCGCCCTTTGGCAACAGGCACCGATGTCGTATTTTCCCGCTACCAGCCAGGTACAAGTTTGTTCAAACAAACCCGGATACTGCCCAGCGGCGGGCCTCTAAAAATTTTAATGGCGATCGCCTCTCCCAGCGATCGAGACAACTTGCAGCTTTCGCGAGAAGTGCTCCACCTGCAACAAGAACTGCAAAACCGCAGCGCCAATCCCCTCAAAAACAGCCCCCATTCCCCGGAAATTCAACTGACTATTCTCGAACATCCCGATCGAGAACAGCTTACCCAAGCCCTAGAACAAGGACAGTACCAAGTTCTGCACTACGCAGGCCACAGCAACTTAGGTTCCAGAGGTGGCGAGCTCTACCTAGTGAGCCGCCGCACCGGCTTAACCGAAACCTTGAGCGGCGACGACTTAGCCGGATTGCTCGTCAACAACGGCATTCAGATGGCTGTGTTCAACTCCTGCCGCGGCGCCTACGGCAACCCCTCAGACATTACCGAGGACAGTCCGGAACGCAACTTAACCGAAGCTCTAGTCAAGCGAGGTATTCCAGCAGTGTTGGCAATGGCAGAAAGCATCCCCGACGATGTAGCCCTAACTCTGACGCGACTGTTTTACCGCAACCTCAATCAAGGCTATCCAGTCGATCTCAGTCTGAGTCGGGCCAGGGCCGGACTAATTTCTGCCTACGGTTCTCACCAGTTATACTGGGCTTTGCCGATTCTTTACCAGCACCCGGACTTTGACGGCTATCTGACGGGCGCTGCAGCCCCTAGCGCCGATGCCGCGCCAGGGGTGCAAATAATCGCGCCGGGAACCTATTCGGCGGGCGCGTCGGGTACGGAATGGAAGGGGCACTCTTCGCTCTCGGCGATCGCCCAATATCCGCCAAGGCCGATCGATCGATTGGATGAGCCAGACAGTGATGGGGGCGAAGTCTGGGAATATAATCCCGATCGACTAAAAGAGCGCAGGGATTGGGCGAACCCGATCGATCGACCGCCGGCTGCTAATTCACCGAACTCTATTCCCGATTCTGAGTCTGCGGTTGTCCCACCAAATCGCGCCCCCCAACAGCCTCAGAAAGCGTTTAAAAAACCGGGATTGCAAAAATTTCTGGCGCTGACGCTTTGCTTGTTGCCCGTTGCTGTGAGTGCTGGCTTTTTTGGGTTGCGGTACTTGCAGCACCGAACCGCGAAACCGGAACAGTTACTGCCGGAGATACGGACTCCTCTGTCGCAAAATTACATCCAACAGCAGCACTAAAAGCGATCGCCGGCGCTGCCGTTGGCGGACGCATCAAGACGTTCAAATTTTAGTTTCGAGTTCGCTCAACTAGCAAGTTTTTTAGCCTTACTGCGGTTAATAAGAAGGATTTTCGTCGATTTTTTCAGGGTTTTTGACCTTCGGTGCGTCTAGGAGTGCGATCGAAAGTACGTCGCTCGATCGCAGTCTTGCACCTGTGGCAAAAACCGGGTTTCTGACCGCAAATTTAGCATCACAACCTATATCTCTCGTTCAGAAACCCGGTTTTTAAGAGCTTATGAATGGTGCTCTTCTGTCAGGAGCGACGTACTTTTGAGTCAAAATCAGAGTATTTGCGATTGGCGATTGGAGATTTTCGATCGAGAATGACTTGTTGGATAAGGGTTGGGAGTTTGCCGGCCGCTGCATTCTGGGATTGAAAACGGTATCAGAAATTGGTGTAATTCCAAATTCATAAAATAGCGCTACATATCTACCCCCCCAACCCCCCCTTATCAAGGGGGGGAGTCAAACTTTCGGTAGTACCATAACTTTATGAAATTGGTATAATTCGCGGAATGCTCGATCGAGCATTCGTCGTGCCGCAGCAGAAAATCACAGCCAGAGTTTGACAATTAAGAACATAGCGAGCGTCATTCGATTTGAGATTTGAGATTTTCCATGCCAGGATTGACCCCACGGATCGAGGATCGGACTCTTCTGATTTGAGATTTTCCATGCAAGGATTGATTCTACGGATAAATCGCGTGGCGGGTACGATCAAAAAATTCGCTTGTCACGAGGGAAAATAGCATGAAGCTGTTGCGATATTTAAATTTTTGTATATTTCGACGGCATCGAAAATCCTCCTCCCACTCCCTCTGTCCCTCTCTCCACTCTTCCCCTCAATCACCGCACACAATTTAAATGTGCAATAGCTGATTCCCCTGCTGCTGGCTGCGCGATGTTTCTGCCGCTAAGGGCCGATCGAGTCTGGTTTTAGCTAAAACCCGTTCAACCAAGCGGTGAAATTTGCTTGAATTTTTACCGGATTGCCCTCCCCGGACTGTTTTCTGTGCCACTTATATGCCGAACACCTTAATAGAAGATTGCGACTCGGTATTTGGGGTTTTGAGGGGATTGGCAGCCCGAAAAACAGGGTTTACAACTAGCTGGCCGGCAGGGCATCAAGAACAAGTGCTGCCTCGCCTTGTTGAGGTAAAAGTTAACCCCGCGCGGGTAAATGCTTTCGGCAGATTTGCAGCGATCGCGCTCTAGGTATTTCCATTCATGTCTGTCTTGTTTTTGACTTTGACTGCTGACAGGAGCTGGATTGGTGAATGCAGGGAACAGACTTTACTGTAAAAAAGTAAAGCATTTAATTTGCGACAATAATTCCTGCTGCGATCGCTCCAAGGGTTCAGACAAGCCTTTTAGTCGCCAGCAGCAAATAAATCGCCCTTCGAGCATCCACGAGTTGCACCCCCAGTTTTGAGGCTGCAGAAATTTATCCAGAATCCGATCTTTTTAATTCTTAGTATTGACAGTGAAACAAAGTTAATCTAATGTGTTGTAATTGATATAAGTAAACTCCAATAACCGAGGTAAGGTCAATGGCAGAAACAGCGACAGCACCCTTAACAGGAAAAGGTCTGCTTCAAAAAATCAAAGGCAGCGATTTGCCTCGCAGAGAACTTGCAAAGCTTTGCGGCTACTTCACCGTCAGCAAGAGTGGAGAAACACGGATTAACCTGGCTGAGTTTTACGATGCAGTATTAGCTGCTAAGGGCATTGAGCTAGAGAAATCTAAAGCAGACGGACGCGGACGAGAAGCGAGTTATCGCGCTAGCGTTCACAAGAATGGCTCGATCGTGATCGGGGCAAATTACACCCAAGAAATGGGATTAAAGCCGGGAGACGAGTTTGAAATTAAACTCGGATACAAGCACATTCGCTTGATTCAGATCGATGCCGACAGACCAGAGGTGGAATTGGCAGATGAGGAGGATACAGAAGAATAAAGGCGAGCGGGATGCAGTCAGCCTCGGTTAAGGCTACTGGATTTGCATTCGTTACACGAGTATTTGCGCGCCACCATGCGATTTAACTGATGAGCTGTCTTGACTATTTCTATTTTCTCTTGTCTCGCAAAGACTACAGTGCCTCTGAACTTCGCAAAAAGGGGCAAGAGAAAGGTTTTGGCAATGAGGAAATATTGGAGGCGACCGCGCAAATTCAAGACCGGGGCTATCAGTCTGACACTCGCTTGGTGGCAAACTCGATCGCAAGTGCTGCGGGCAAATACGGGAAATCCGCCATCAAGCGCAAGTGCCTGCAAAAAGGAATTACTAGCGATTTATTCGAGCAAGTCTGGGAAGAAGAAATTGCCGAAAATCAGGACTCGGAAACCGAAAAACTGGCAGAATTAAAAGCCAAAGTCCTGCGGAAATACAAGATCGGCGCGATCGGTAAAGTAGATCCAAAAACCAAGGGCAAAGTCTTGAACTACCTGCAATACAGGGGCTTTAATGCCTTTGAACTTTGGCGGCAGTGGCAAACAGAAGAAGATGATGAGTAAATAGTAGGGCCGCACTTGCTCGGTGCAGCCCCGAACTCGTCAAGCACAACGCGATCGTCTGTGTTTTGCTGTTATATTAAGTGCTGTCGCGATCGAAGAGCTGATACCATCAAGCGAGCGCGGACAGCATTCAAAAAAAAGGCTTTTTACAAAACACAGATGTTCCCAGGACAACTCCACTGCAGCAGCGGGGGATAATTGGTAAGTTCTGAGTCTTTGTAACGGTATGTCAATCCTCAGACTTGCTGGAAGAAGATTCGTACATCTGCCGGTGTGCCGCTAAAAGCTGGAGATATTTCTCGTTGGTTTTGGCCAGCATCCATTTCTCTTGAAAAATGGCGGCGGATTCTGCTTTCACCGGATCTGGTTCTAGCGGCAAAATATCTTTTCGAGCTGCCGTTTGTTCTGCAACAGACGGCAGCTTTTGAGGGTTCTGCTGGTATTTGCGGCCGCTTTTGTGGTTGGCGTAGCGGCGCGATCGAGTGTACCCCATCTGCAAGAACTTGCGGGCCATGTCCGCTCCCACAAAATCCGAGCGATCGAGATACTCTAAGAATAAGGAATAAATTTTGCTGCTGGACTCCCTGGCAATTTCAGGAGTCTTAAATCTCCAGAAAGGCAGAATTTCTCCTTTGTAGGGTTCCACCAACAGCACTCCTTGTTCTCCTTTCCCCACCCGATAAAGTTCCGGGTGCTGTCGAAAGTCGATGTTCTTAAAATCCGCATGGTAGTCGAACTGCTTCATTGGGCGTTTTCTGTCGTATCTGGAACTATAGAAGCCCGTGGTTTACCTTCGTCTGGTTGGGTATAAACCCAGGCCCAAGCAATCAATACAGCTTGAAAAGGCAGCCTGAACCAATACACTAATGGGTTGTGGGGAATCCCTTCTATGGGGATGCTGTTGACGGCTTGATTGATATTAGCTGGAAACACGGCAATAAATAAGGCAATTAAGCCCCACGCCGCCGCTCTGCTGACTGGGGGAACTAACAGCCCAATTCCGCCCAAAATCTCGAAAAAACCGCTGATATAAACCAATGCTTCCGGGTAAGGAAGCTGGGGCGGCATGATTCTGATAAAGGGTGCGGGTACTGCAAAGTGCAGCACGCCGACAGTACCGATAGCTACTGCGAGGATGACTCGCCAAATTTCTTTTTGAGTTTTCATGGGAAATCGGTAATTAATAATTGTTAAGCTGCTGCGAAAACCCTTGCAAAAGTTCGCTATCTGCGATCGACATGACAAGAGGACTTAGGCACAAAAATTCAAGCGTTTCGGGTTTTTCTACTTTTGTCGGTGGCTGTAACGATCTTCTTTGGTAGAAAAACCCGGTTTCTGGGTGATTCCCCGACAAGTTTTTGCAGCCCCAAACTTGAGGAAGCGCAGACTCGAATCGAAGGTAGCAGCAGGCGATTGCCGAAAACAGATAGCGCGAGTTTTGATAACAAGATTTTAGTGTCTGCTTCCCTGGTGCTGCCTCTGTCTTGGGTATTGAAACTTGATTTTTAGTTCCGGCTAGGGTGAGAGCATCTTGTCGAAAGTAAAAAGCATTTTTTGTATGAGTGCGAGCTCGGCCCGTGCGATCGCACGGCATCTGGCACGGATTAAAATAAAATATAGATGCTCCCGGCTCCGGCTTTGTCAGCAGCCAAACCAAGTTGAGTTTCTGGCTTGACACGATCGAAAATAATGTAATTGTAGCCCCGCGCTCAACACCCTGATTCGATCGGTCATTATACAATTCGCCAATCTCAAATCTCACATCTCAAATCTCATATCTCAAACGGTATGACACGCAGGTGTTCCGATCTAAATACGAGTAATTTGTCAAGTAATTTTAGAATTATTTAATATTTGAGCTGTGAGAATTATTTGTAGAGGCAATTCGGAAACGCTCTGCAATTAAAATGACCGTCTAAATGTTGTGTTCTGCCAACTTCTGGTGAGATGTTAGGATAGATATAACTATTCAACTTGCTAAAAAGTCGATCGCTGTAGCAACTACCAAATCCTTTTAGTTGAATTAAAGATTGTCACTCCGGCCAGGAACTTTTTAGCCACCAGACGATTCAAAAAGATTGAGCCGCCCAGCGCTGTGTCATTTTTATCTATACGCAAGCAATCACCGACGACCATGAACACCTCACTCAACACCTCTAAATTTAAATTTAACCGGATGCTGCGACAATCGCTGTTTGCAGGCATCATGTCTGCAGCAGCTTTGGCTGGCGGATGGATACCCGGTTTGTACGGACAATCCCCAAGTCTCGGATTCGGAGCCTCCGCCCAAGCTCAAGAAATTAGCAATGCCGAAATTACTAGCTACGCTCGCTCTTTGTTGGCAATAGAACCCAGACGGGTAGAAGCTTATAACGAAATTAAAGGAATGGCTGGAGGCTCGGTTCCCAGAGTAGTGTGCAACGAAACTCAGGAAATTAACAGGCTGTCTGGAGGTGTTCGCGGCATCGCGGTGAATTACTGCCAACAAGCTAAAAAAGTTATAGAAACCAACGGTTTGACAGTTAGTCGCTTCAACCAGCTCACTTTGCTACTGCAAGCAAATCCAGCAGTCAAACAGCGCATTCAAGCTGAGCTGCTGCGGCTGCAACAAGCGGGCAATCAATAAAATCAATGGTTTGACTCTTTCTTCCTCTGTGCTTCTATCAGACTCCTGTTCCACGAAAGCCAGTAAGCGAGCAGGTTCGCTTGCCTATCGAACAAGAATTATTGGAGGTTTCTCTGGTTTGAGTTGCTAGACGGAATGCAAAATTTTTGGGAAAAGTCCGATCGCATTTCAAAAAGTGCTCGACCAAATCATAAAAGTATGGTGTAAAAAACGATAGGGGTTTTAAACTGTAACTTAATTTATGGACAAAGCTACCCATCCTTTACTGTTTGAGTAGCTTTGTACCCAATTCGTTCCACATCACGCGAGACTATTTGCCCCTAGTTTAATTTGTTTTTGGCAAGAGTGCTATTGGATTGCAGATGCGGGCGTCTTGCGGGGCGAGGAATCTGCATTTGGAGTCATTATTATCTTTTTCACCTACCATGTTGACGCTCGATGATAGCCGTATATAATATAAAGCACAATACATTTACTCATGTCGAGTCAAATGCAGCTAGTAGAAAAACACGTAATTAACAGACAGCATAGGTTTTGGAAGGAATGCGACCACTTAGCATTACAATCTAAACATCTATACAACTCTGCTAACTACGTCCAGCGCCAATACTTTTTTGAAACCAATAAATATTACAATTCCATCAATATTTACCACCAGACTAAAAACTTAGAAGCTTATCGATATCTACCAACAAAAATTAGCAAACAGATTGTTCGGAGAGTTGCTGAGGCTTGGAAAGGATGGTTGGCTGCACTTAAAGATTGGTCAAAACACCCTGAGAAATATCTGGGCAAACCGAAAATACCAGGATACAAGCATAAAGAGCATGGCAGAAATCTTGTCATTTATCCGATAGATGCAATATCAAAACCTGCTTTGACTAAAGGGAATGTTAAACTATCTCAGACTAATATTGAGTTTGCTACTCAAGCTAAAAATGTAGACCAAGTAAGGATTGTTCCCAAGCTTGACCATTATGTTATTGAAGTTATTTACACAGTTAATGACACACCCTTATGCCACGGGAAATATGTGGCTGGTGTAGACCTTGGTTTAAACAATTTGATGGCTATAACATCCAATCATCCCGGCATCAAGCCGCTGTTGATTAATGGTAGACCATTAAAAAGTATTAACCAATTCTTCAATAAACGGGTAGCCGCATCACAATCCATAGAAGCGGTCAGACAGATCAAAGCACTTAACAGTAAGCGAAACAGAAGAATTGACAACTATCTTCATACTGCGAGTCGTCGTGTAATTGATTGGTGTCAGTTGAACGATATTGGTCAGTTAATTATCGGCAAAAACCCAGGATGGAAGCAGTCAATCAACCTTGGCAAAAAAAATAACCAAGCATTTACCAATATTCCCCATACCAAACTGATTAATTTATTGACCTATAAAGCACAATTGGTAGGGATTGTTGTTACCTTGACCGAGGAAAGTTACACGTCAAAAGCGAGTGCTTTAGATGGTGATAATTTGCCGATTTACAACAAGATAGAGACCAAGCCTGTTTTTAGTGGGAAACGTGTTCAGCGTGGTTTGTATAGAGCCTCCACTGGTAAAACAATCAATGCTGATACCAATGGCAGCATAAATATAGCGAGAAAAGTAATTCCCAACTTCATGAAGGGAATAGAGGGATTGCCGTTTATTCCTGTATTTTTAGGATTGTGGACTAAAATTACCAACGTAGATGTCTAACATTGACTACTTTTGGGTAGCTTTGTCCAGGTTTTTACGAGCGGTTC
>NZ_JBARVX010000636.1:0-7967 GCF_049646505.1 Microcoleus sp. | reverse complement strand
TACAATTGCGAAGGACGCTTGCTGATGATAGTCGATGTCGAAGCGATCGCCCATTCCGAACGCTGGTAAGTCATCAGTCATCAGTCATCAGTCATCAGTCATCAGTCATTAGTCATTAGTCGGTAGGGGCGGTGCCAAGAGTGCCCGCCCTCTTAGCAGTCATCAGTCATTAGTCATTAGTCATTAGTCATTAGTCGGTAGGGGCGGTGCCAAGAGTGCCCGCCCTCTTAGCAGTCATTAGTCATTAGTCATGTTTTGCTGTCCTCCCCCCATCGAACGTCCAACGTCATCAGGAAGAAGGAAGAATATGGAGTCAATCTAAAATCTAAAATCTAAAATCGATCGTTCCATCGCTCGCATTTGATTTGCCAATTCTTAATTTTATCATGAAACTTCTCTATAGCTCGATCGCAACCACATTCACCCTGACATTGCCCGACTTCTCCCCATCGCTGCTAACTGGGATTGCCAATTGTATCATTTGTGTGTGTTACTTTGCGATCGCCTTCCTGATCGGCTTAGGTTTGTGGCGAAACCGTCAATTTGGGTTTGACATCTTCGCCACAGTCACAGCAGGCATATTTTTGAGCTGCGCTTTGGGCCACAGCGGCCATGCCGCCCAATACCTGGGACTCCCGCACTCTCCGGTGATGCAAACAATCTCCGATTGGATAACTGTAATTCCGGCGATCGGCTTTTTGAGTTTGTCCAACCGCTACCAGTTCTTAGTAGGTTCCACCCAAATTCTCAGCTCCAAAAAAGCAACAGAACAAGCCCTCAGCGAAACTACCCAGAGATTTCAAGCCATCTTCAACCAAGCTTTTCAAATCATCGGATTGTTAGAGCCAGACGGTAGTTTGATCGAAGCAAATCAGACAGCGCTAAAATTGGGAGATTTCCCAGCATCAGAAGTGCTGGGGCTGAAATTTTGGCACACACCTTGGTGGGCAGCATCCCCGACCAACCAGCAGCGCCTAAAAACCAATATTCAACAAGTTGCTGGCGGCAAATTTGTGCGAGAAGAATACGAAATCACCGGAGCCAACAACCAGGTGACAGTAATTGACCTGTCGTTTAAACCCTTGTTAAATGAAACAGGAGAAGTGTTTCAAATCATCGCTGAAGGTCGCGACATCACTCAGATTAAACAAACAGAATTGGCATTGCAGCAGCTCACCGCAGAACTAGAGCAGCGAGTCAAGGAAAGAACCGAGGAAATTTCGCAAACCAACGCCAAATTGCAGCAAGAAGTTCGCGATCGCACCGCAGTTCAAGAGCAATTAAAAGCGTCAGAACAATTTTTAAATAATATCCTCAACACCATAGCCGATCCGATTTATGTCAAAGACGAAGATCACTGCTGGGTAACATTAAACGACGCATTTTGTCAGTACATCGGTCGCAGCAGAACCGAACTAATTGGCAAATCATACTACGACTTGTTGCCCAAACAGCAAGCCGACACATTAAGAGCAACAGACTCATTAGTCTTTGCGGAAAATACCAGCAGCGAAAGTCAAGAAACCGCGATCGACAAAGCCGGAAACACCTGCTTTTTTTCCGCAAAAAAATCAACATTTTTAGATTCGTGCGGTAGAAAAATCCTCGTCTGCGCCATGAGAGACATCACCGAGCGCGTGGAAATGGAAGAACAAATGCGGCAGACACTGGCAAAAGTAGAAAATTCCCAACGTTTGCTGCGGACAGTAATTGACGCCACCCCAGACTGCATCTTCGTCAAAAACCAAGACAGCCGCTACGCCCTAGTCAATGCAGGTTTCGCCGCCGCCTTTGGCAAAGCTCAAGCAGAAATTATCGGCAAAGACGATTTAGAACTCGGCATAGAGACCGATCGCATCTTCGGCAACACCCACACCCAAACAGCCTCCCAAAACCAAATCCAAAACTTCCGCCCCGACAGCCAAAACGCCTACAGCACAAACGGCTCAGCCACCTTAGCCGACGGCAAAATACACGTCTTCGACACCCAGAAATTCCCCCTCAAAGACGCAGAAGGCAACATTACAGGCGTTCTCGGCTTCGCCCGCGATATCACAGAAAGCCGCGAATCCCAACAGCAGCTACTGCGGCTCAAAGCCATCCTAGAAGCCACAACAGACTGGGTAGGGATGGCAGATTCCCAGAAGCACACCATTTATCTCAACCGCGCGGCCAGGGAAATGTTAAAAGTTGGCGACGAGGCAAATTTAGCCGAAGTCACCATTTCCGACCTGACATCGCCCAAAAGTGTCGATACTATTATGAACGTCGGCATCCCCGCAGCTAGTCGGGATGGAACGTGGAGCGGCGAGACAATTTGGCAGACTTTAGAAGGCGAAGAAATACCGGTTTCTCAAGTAATTATTGTTCACAAATCCGACAGCGGAGAAGTTGAATTTATGTCAACGATCGCCCGCAACATCACCAACCGCAAGCGCATCGAACAAACCTTGCAGCAAAACTTGCAAATGCTCGACCTTGCCAGCGATGCTTTAATTATTCGAGAACTCGACGGGACGATCGATTACTGGAACCAAGGCGCTGAGAAAATCTACGGCCAGACTAAACAAGAAGCTTTAGGAAAAGTTACTCACAGCCTGTTTCACACGATATTTCCCCAACCTTTAGCATCAATTACAGCACAGCTAGAACAGCAGGATTATTGGGAAGGAGAACTGATTCACACCACCAATTATCAAACCAAAATTACCGTGTTCAGCCGCTGGACTTTGCAGCGGGACGAACAGGGAAAACCCAAAGCAATTTTAGAAATTAACAACGACATTACAGAGCGCAAGCTTGCTGAAATCGAAAACCAAAGATTGATTGCGATCGTCGAAACCAGCTCGGATTTTATCGGCGTAGGAACAATGGAGGGAGAGTCAATATACCTGAATCCTGCTGGCATGAAGCTAAACGGAATTCAAAATATCGAAGAACTCAAAACCAAAACTATATTGGAAGCCTTCTCAAAGGAAGACGGGAAAATATTCACAGAAGAGATTGTTCCTGCTGCCATACGGGATGGCTTGTGGCAGGGCGAATTCCGGTTGAAAAACTTTCAAACCGACGAAAATATTCCCGTAGACTTTACCCTATTTACCCTCAAAAACCCAGAAACAGGCGAACCTATTGGCTTCGCAACTGTGAGCCGCGACATTCGCGATCGCAAACACGCTGAAGAAAAGCTGCGCGATCGCGAAAGACTGTTCCGAGCCATTTTTGACCAATCGTTCCAATTAGTCGGGCTGCTAGAACCCGACGGCACCGTTTTGGAAGCCAACCAAACAGCCCTGACAGTCGCCGGACTAGGGCGCGAAGACTTCGTGGGCACGCAGTTTGCCGACAATCTGTGGTGGCAGATTTCCCCAGAAGCCAAGCAAAAAGTCGAAGCTGCAGTCGTCACCGCCGCCGCCGGCGAACTTGTCCGCTACGAAGCCGACGTGCTGGTTGCTGGAGGTGCTGTGATGACTGTGGACTTCTCCCTTAAGCCGATCGTAGATGACAGCGGCAAAGTCGTGCTGCTGATTCCAGAAGCTCGCGACATCAGCGATCGCAAAGCTCTAGAACGAGAATTAGTTTTGCGTCAATCCCGCTTTGACGCATTTTTCGCATCTGCTCCGGCCGCCATGTTTATTTTTGACGACCAATTGCGCTTCGTGCAAGTCAACGAGAAATTAGCGGAAACCACCGGCCCGTCAGTTGCTGAACACCTCGGCAAAACCGTCAGGGAAGTTATACCCGAAATGGTCGATACTCTAGAGCCGATTTTGCAGGGCGTTCTGGCAAACAACCAACCACTGTTAAACATTGAGGTATCGGGAACAACCGTCAATCAACCGGGCGTTATCCGAGATTGGTTAGCGTCTTACTTTCCTTTGGCAGGAGAGAACGGCAAACCCATCGGTGTCGGCGGTGTGGCGATCGAAATTACCGATCGCAAAAAAGCCGAAGCAGAGCGCGATCGGTTTTTCACCCTGTCCCTCGACTTGCTTTGCACAGCCGATTTTGAAGGCAAATTCAAGCGCCTCAATCCCGCTTGGACAAAAACTCTCGGCTACACCGTAGAAGAAATGCAAGAGCAATCTTTTATCGATTTCGTCCATCCCGAAGACTGCGAAAAAACCTTAGCAGAAACGGCAAAAATAGCCAGCGGCGCGGAAACAATCGCTTTTGAAAATCGGTATCGGTGCAAAGACGGTTCCTACAAATGGCTGTCGTGGAAGTCGCGACCGCTACTAGAAGAAAAGATCATGTATGCAGTCGCCCGCGACATTACCGAAAGCAAACAGGCGATGGTGCAACTGCAAGAAACAACCGCCCAATTAGCAAGTTCCGAAGACGAATTTAGAGAACAAAGCAATCTTTTGCAACTGCTAATAGACAGCATTAGCGACGGCGTAATTGCTGCCGACGAAAATGGCAATTTTGTGTTGTTCAACCCCGCCGCTGAAAATATGTTCGGCTTGGGTTCCACGGAAGCTCTCCCCGACGAGTGGTCGGCAAAATACGGCTTATTTTTGTCAGATACAGTCACTCCCTATCCCGCAGATGACATACCTTTAGCACGCGCGATTCGAGGAGAATCGCCAGACGAAATAGAGGTTTTTACCCGCCACGCAGCCAAGCCCGATGGCCTGTGGGTGAAAATTACCGGCAGGCCGCTCAAAGACGAAACGGGAGCAATCAAAGGCGGCGTAGTCGTTTGCCGCAACGTCACTGAAGAAAAAGAATCGCAGCAACAGATGCAGCAGTTGGCCCAGACACAGGAACGCTTGCTGCAAGAACTCAAAACGCGGCAAAACGCTCTAGACGAAGCTGCGATCGTCAGCGAAACAGACCTCAAAGGCCTGATTACCTACGCCAACGACAGATTCACCCAAATCTCCGGTTACAGCATGGGAGAACTCCTCAATCGCAACCACCGGATTCTCAATTCCGGCTACCATCCCAAATCATTTTTTCAAGAAATGTGGCTGACAATTTCTCGCGGCTTGGTGTGGAAAGGCGAAATCAAAAACCGCGGCAAAGATGGCTCGTTTTACTGGGTTGATTCGACGATCGCCCCAATTTTTGACACCAGCGGCACAATTGTCAAATATATCGCCATCCGCTTTGACATCACCGAACGCAAAGAAGCAGAAGAACGGCTAGAAAAATTAGCTGCAGAACGCAAAGCAGAAGCCGATTCTCTGACTCAACAAGTCCTCAAAATGCTGGGAGAAATTAAAGGTGCGGCTCAAGGCGATTTGACTGTCAGGGCGGAAGTTACTAACGATGTTTTAGGTGCTGTCGCCGACTCCTTCAACTTCTTGATCGGTTCTCTGCGGAAGGTAGTAACGGGAATTCAAACTTTAGCCGAACAGGTAACATCTGCCACCGGCGAGTCAATTAACAATACCAGCCAACTCACCCAACAGGCGGAAGTTCAAGCAACAAAAATATCTGCCATCATGCGGGAAATCGAGCGGATTGTGAATTCGATCCGCGACGTGCGAGATGTTTCGGTGCGCGCCGAAACAGTCGCCCAGCAGTCTTCTCACACGGCAGAAGCCGGCGGCGTTGCAGTCGATCGCGCTGTTGAAGGCATTAACGAGCTACGATTGACGATCGCCTCTACTTCCAAAATGATGAAACGTTTGGGCGAATCTTCGCAGCAAATCGGTAAAATAGTCACTTCGATTTCTCAACTTGCCTCGCAAACCAATTTGTTAGCTCTCAATGCTACTATCGAAGCGGCACGCGCGGGCGAACAAGGTTTGGGTTTTGCGGTTGTCGCCGAAGAAGTGCGGAAACTCGCAGAGCGATCGGCGGGCGCTACTGAAGAAATCTCGGAAATTGTCGGTACAATTCAAGAAGAAATCAGCCGCGTGATGAAGGCAATGGAATCGGGAACGCTGGAGGTAGTCGAAGGCACAAAACTAGCCAGCGAAGCTAAAACTCACCTCAATGCTATTATCGAAGTTAGTCGAGAAATGAACGCTTTGGTGCAGAATATTACTCGCGCATCTGCCAAGCAAACTGTTTCGGCTGAGGAAATTTCTAAAAGTATGCAGCAAGTCAACGAAATTGCTAATACAACTGCCCAAAAAGGTTCAGATGTCAAAGCTTCTTTGGACGATTTGTCTGGTTCTGTTGAAAAGTTGCAAAAGTCGGTGGCGAATTTCCGCTCGTAATTTTAGAACCCCGACTTCTTGAAGAAGTCGGGGTTCGAGGTATTGTGGCAGTGTGCGATGATGAATGGTAAGATGGATGAGTATTAGGATCGTGAATTAAATAATTTAGACAAGTTTGTGGGATGGGCGTCCCGCCCGTCCTTTCTGGACAGGCGGGACGCCCATCCCACAAAAACAATAAAGATTGCAAGTTATTTAATTCTCATTCCTTAGAAATATTTTTAGGGTGCGGCTATCGTGTTTGAGATTGAGTTTACAGACCAAGCGATTGAGGATTTGCAGTGGTTTAAGAAACACGAACAGAATCTAATTGTTGACGGTATTGAAGCCAACCTTTGTTATGAACCCACTACCGAGACGCGCAACCGGAAACCCCTGCGCCCAAATAATACAGCAGAATGGGAATTGAGAGTGGGGGTATATCGCGTTTTGTACAACGTTGAAAAGCAAGTTAAAATTGTCAGTATAGAGCGCATAGCTGCCAAGCCGGGGAATAAATACATATTTCAAGGAGAAGAGGAAAAACTATGATGAACTGGGATTATCGAGTATTTTTTGAGGATGGCGGGTACACAATTCGCACGGTGTATTATGACGATAAAGGTGCGATCGCAGCCTGCTCTGAAAAAGAAACCGCACCTTTTGGAGAATCAGTGGAAGAACTTCAAGAAGAATTAAACCAACTCCTTGCTGCTCTAAAAAAGCCAGTTATTTCTGCTGACGATGTGCCGCCTCCAAGCGATCGCCCGAAGGCAAAAAGAGGAAAATCATTGCAAGCAGTCCGGCAACAACTTGGCTTACAATCGGAAGTAACGAAAGAAAGTTCGTTGAGTTCAAGCGATTAGCCAAGAACCGAGGTTATCGGTAAGAGTTCAAAACTACTGGCCGCTTGTCTTAGTCTATATATGAATGATGACGATTTAAACGAATTAATAGATGCTTTTACCGCAGAAACCAGCGAGTTTCTCCAGTCAATGGAGACTCACCTGCTGGCGATGGAAGGTGCTGGGTTACAAGAGCGGCAAGCGGCAGTTAAAGAAATGTTTCGGGCCGCTCACTCGATTAAAGGTGCTGGTTCGATGTTGGGCTTTCAAAACGTGTCGGCGGCGGCTCACACGCTGGAGGACTGTTTTGTCATTTTGCGCGATCGCACGGACTTGTCGGCGCTGGAACCGACCACTGTAACTGTTTTGCTGCAAGGGGTGGATACTCTCAAAAAGATTGCGGCCGAATCCATTCAGCACTCGGATGTCACAATTTCAGATCAAAGGTCAAACTTGGAGGATCTCGCCCAAATTCACGCCGAGTTCGAGGCCAAGTACGGCAAGCCAGAACCGCCACCAGTCCCCGCCGCAGATCGATCGGCAGCCCCGGAAACCCTGAAACTAATTTTTGAACACGAATTGCCGCCAGTTTTCAATCGCCTGGAAACCGAACTTTCCCAAGCTTCTGAGGCAGATTTAGCAAAAAGCGTCACCGCCCTCAACCAGGTTTATTACCAACTCTCCGGCTTGGCTGGAATGCTGCAATTGCCCGATTTTGGGAAAGTCGCCGAACCCCTCAGAGATTTGATCGACTCCCCAGATTTGACTTTAGAACGCCTGCAGTCCGAGGGTTGGACGATCGCCCAAAACTTGCAAACCGCACGAGAGCAGCTATTGGAAGGAAGGGCGATCCTCTTCGAGGGCTGCGCTAACGAACTCCCCCAAATCTCCCCCCCACCCACAGACGAATCACAAGCATCCTCTCCCCCTCTCCCAATCTCCCCCTCTCCCCCTCTCCCCCTCTCCC
>NZ_JBARVX010000635.1:0-5924 GCF_049646505.1 Microcoleus sp. | reverse complement strand
CAACAGCAGAAAATATTCCTTTTTGCACGGCTTTATTTCTAATCCGCTCCGGGTCGATTCCCCCGCCGTCATCGGAGATTTCAATGTTTACTTGACCGCTTTCGTGATAGGCTCGCAGCAGCAGTTTCCCGATGGCTGGTTTGCCTTTGGTGACGCGGGCTTCTGATGTTTCGATGCCGTGATCGAGGCAGTTACGGACTAGGTGAGTTAGCGGATTGGCGATCGCCTCGATTAAGGTTTTATCTAATTCTGTTTCTTCGCCTTCCATCTCTAATTGAACTTGTTTTCCCAAGGCGAATGCGGTGTCGCGCACTACGCGGGGAAATTTATTCCAAATTGTGCGAATTGGCTGCATTCTGGTCTTCATTACTCCTTCTTGCAGTTCGGAAGTAACTAAGTTTAAGCGGCCAGATACTGATTTTAAGGTGTCGTCATTTTGGGCGTTTGCTGTTTGTGTGCTGGCAAATTCTAAGATTTGGTTGCGGCACAAAACGAGTTCGCCTACCAAGTTCATTAGTTTGTCGAGCAAGCCGACATCTACTCGGATTGCAGTGTCGGAAATTTTGAATTTATCGCCTTCGGTATCGGCAGGATTTACCTGTTCTGTGCCAGTATTGTTAACAGCGGGAATTGGCAATTGGTCGATCGACAATAAACCGTCAACACACAAAGGTTCTGCTGTCAAGTCTAATTTTTCAGGTTCCCGGGCGGCGACTTCTGTGATGGCGGTGGTGGATTCAAGGGCGATCGCGCTCGACTGCAATTGAGACTGAGTATCGGATGCTTGGAGTTGCAAAAGTCGATCGAGCAATTCGGTGTGGGCGATCGGACTTTCTTCGCCGGTGGTTTCGAGCGCCTCCATGTGCGATCGCACCGCGTCAATTGTCGATAGCAAAGCGCTAGTAATTTCGGGAGTCATGGCAATTGTGCGATCGCGCAAACGGCTGAGCAAATTTTCTCCCGCGTGAGCCACCGACTCTAGTTTTTCCACTCCCAAAAAACCGCTATTACCTTTAATCGTGTGCAAGCTGCGGTAAATCCGGTTCATCACCTCTGGATCGGAATCGCTTTGTTCTAAAGCTACTAAATCCTCCTCAATTTGGTTCAGATATTCATAGCCTTCAATCAAAAATTCCTTTACATCTTCATCAATTTCCATCGAACCCGTTCCTTTTTCATCGGTTTGACGCTGGATTACAATAAACGATCGAATAGTTGAAAACTGTAGCGCACCCAGTCATAATTGCTCTCGATTTGGCGATCGCAACTAGATGATTGCCAACTTGACTCAATCAGTATACTATATCTATACAAATTAGCAAAAATCATTAACATCGCAGCCTCGCCCTCGTGTTTTTGAACTCCGAGCGCAAAAAACATGGATCGGGGTTTACCGTACCAAGTACCAAAGGCGATGCAAGACTTATACACTCCGATCGCGCCGAAACCCGGCTTCTTCCTAAATATTTGTCTCCAAACCTCTTAATTCTCTTAGAAACCGGGTTTCTTGGGTAAATCCTCAGATAGCATTTGGCACAACAGAAAAAGCCGAATTAACCTGCATATTTAAATCCTAAAAAAATATAAATTTTGAGTTATACATAAAATTAGTCAATTTTTCACAATACAAAAAATGCTAGAACAAATAGAAAAAGCCCAAGAAAGATTCAGCGTTCTCGATCGAGTACCCATCGGATTGTGCGTCATCCATCGCGATTTTACCGTGCTGTTTTGGAACCGCACCCTAGAGCAGTGGACAAAAATACTCAAAAAAGAAATAATCGGAACCAACCTAAAAACTCACTTTCCCCAACTCGACGAACCTAAATATCAAAATCGCTTAAAACAAGTATTTAACAAAGGCTTGCCCGCCGTATTTTCTCCCCAACTGCACCATTCCCTAATTGCGTCAAATCTACCCAACGGCCAACCGCGAATTCAAAACACAAATGTCACTCCCATCCCAGCGATTAAAGGAGAAGGTTTTTATGCTTTAGTCGCAATTCAAGATGTTTCCGAAGTGACGCAGCGCATCCAAACCTACCAGCAAGAAATTCAGCACCGATTAGTAATAGAAGAAGAACTCAAACGCGCCAAAACCGACGCAGAAGCTGCCAACAAAGCCAAAAGTGAATTTTTGGCAATGATGAGCCACGAAATCCGCACGCCGATGAATGCGGTTATCGGCATGACCGAGCTGCTGCTAGACACGCAAATGTCGCCAACCCAGCGCAATTTTCTGAATACAATTCGCACCAGCGGCGATGCTTTGCTAGCAATTATTAACGATATACTCGATTTTTCTAAAATAGAAGCAGGCAAATTTGAATTAGAAAAAGAACCGTTTAATCTCAGAAACTGTGTGGAAGATGCTTTAGATTTGGTCGCGATGAAAGCTGCGGAAAAACAGCTAGATTTAGCTTGCGAATTGGATGTCAGCGTGCCTGCCTTCCTGTACGGAGATGTCAGTAGATTGCGGCAAATATTGATAAATTTGCTTGGCAATGCTACAAAGTTTACCGAAACCGGCGAAGTGGTAGTTAAAGTAACAGCTAAACCGATTCCAGAAACTGCTGTAGAAGTTACCCAAACTAACTCGAATTCTGAAATAAATCTTGAGTTTAACAGAGAAGCATCCAGCTCCGAGGCTGCCGATCCTAAATATCTCGAACAATCAGAAGTTAGCAATTACGAAATTCAATTTAGTGTCAGGGATACAGGCATCGGAATTCCGTCCGATCGCACAAACATACTATTTAGAGCCTTCAGTCAAGTTGACAGTTCCACAACTCGCAAATACGGCGGTACAGGCTTAGGTTTAGCCATCAGCAAACGCCTCAGCGACATCATGGGCGGCACTATGTGGGTAGAAAGTGAAATTGGCAAAGGTTCTAAATTTTATTTTACCATCAAAGCTCAGCCAGCACCCGCTCCGTTACAAACATTAAACCTGAATGCACCCCAGCCTCAACTAGCAGGTTTGCGGCTGCTGCTAGTAGACGACAATGCCACTAACCGCAAAATTCTTACCCTGCAAGCTAAGTCTTGGGGAATGGTTGTCCGCGCTGCCAAATCCGGCGCACAAGCGCTGAAAGTGCTGCAACATGAAACTATGTTTGACTTGGCGATTTTAGACTTTCATATGCCAGAAATGGACGGCATTACTTTAGCTCAAAAAATTAGAGAACTTCCTCAAGGTCAAAATTTACCTTTAATGATTTTGAGTTCTGGCGGCCGGCCATCGACGCGGGAAGTTCAAGGGCGAGTTGAATTCGCAGCTTTTATATACAAACCAATTAAGCAAGCGGAGCTTCATGAAGTTTTGCTCCGCATCCTGGGCGGGGAATGCAGCACAAATCAACCGTGTTTTGCTCGACCTCAATTTAATCCGGAATTATCGGAAAAACGGCTTTTAAAAATGCTGTTAGTAGACGATGTAGAGGTCAATCAAATGGTAGCAGGGCAGATGCTGCACAAGTTAGGTTACAGTGCAGATTTTGCCAGCAGCGGGCAAGCTGCTTTGGAGGCTTTGGAGCGTTCGGAATACGATATTGTATTTATGGATATGCAGATGCCAGAAATGGACGGGCTGGAAACTACTCGCCTGATCCGCCAGCGATTTTCGGGAGATTTTTTATTAGAAAATTCTCGCCGTGAAGCTGACTTTTTACCCGCTGATGAGCAATTTAACAATCCAAAATCCCAAACCGACTCGCCCTTGGATTGTGGCGATGACGGCTAATGCGATGCAGGGCGATCGCGAACTTTGCTTAGAAGCTGGGATGAACGATTATATCAGCAAGCCGGTGCGATTGCAGGCGATCGTTCAAGCGATCGCTTTGTACGATCGGGAAACCGGGCCATCCAATTTCAATCCTGTGCAGAACAATTCGCAGGCTGAGCCGACAGACTCTGCTTCCCAAGCTGGGTCTGAAAACAAGATGACAAATGTTGCGCCTGCGGTTGACGAAAGTGCCTTAGCAGAGTTAAAGCATTTAATCGCCCGCGCTGGTGTTTTAATTTCACAAATTGAAGCTGGAACTCCATCGGAAGCAGCTATTTTGCCTCCTAATTCAGGGGAAATTCTAGCGGTTTCTGACAATATTCAATTTCCAAATTTAACTGCGGTGACTGAACCCAATTTAGATGAGGAAAAATCTCCAACTTCGCCGCCAGCAGCGCCGGAAAATTCTCTACCGGAAACAGCAGAATCAGAAATCGAAGTTCCGCCTCTTGACAGTCAAACTTTTGAAGAATTGAGGGAGTTATTGGGAGAAGAAGCCGAGGAATTTTGGATAGAGCTAGTTGAGAAATTTACGGAAGTAGCACCGCCCAAATTGCAGGAACTCGCCGATGCTGTCAATCGAGCGGATGCTGCCGCAATTAAAGCCTTAGCTCACGCTCTTAGAGGTGCTTGTACGACAGTCGGAGCGATGCCTTTGTTTCAATTGTGCGCGCAGCTCGAACAGATGGCTCGAAATGAAACTCTCTCAGGTAGCGAGGTTCTGATGCAGAAAATTGCAGCGGAATATCAGCGGGTAAAAGCGGCTTTGACCAGAAGTGTTGATTAATAATTTCTCGCTTTAAAGGCTCCAATGCGTGTTCCACAATAGACTTGAGTTGCACTCGATCGCAGACAAGATTAAATGCTCTGCGTCCATCTCTGTGTATCGCTTGAAATCTGCGGTTAACTCATCAATCAAATATTTATGGAGTTCAAGTCTAATAGATCCATTCTCTTGTGGCGCGCGCGCGACTCGACCCGGAGCAGGATAATTGAGAATAGATTGCTGATTGACAAACTCTCTAATATCTGCGGTGTCGGTGGCGCGGGACGATCGATCGCCATTTGTACCCGCGTGCGAAGCTATCCCGCAGGGAATCGCCCGTTTTCCCCAAAATTTTCAACATTTTAGGCCATTTAGCCAATGGCACAACCTTAAAAGTTATGACATAATCTGATACAATTCTCAACATCATCTCAAAATCAGTGTCACCGCTAAATCAGTAATTTTTCAGATACTGTTTGGCAAGTTACCAGTATAAAAAACTACAATTATTGCGTCGATTGCTGCAGTTTTAGGGTTTGAGATAGTGTTAGATTATACACTTGTTAAAAATATTCAGAGTGCGATCGAGCAATGGTCAACTTACCTATTTCAACGCAGAACTTAAATCTGTTTCTCACTGAGAACTTGATAGTATTTTCACATTACCATGATTAGTGCTGACTTGAAAAAAAACTCGCCAACCACACCCCAAATTCCGATCGTAGATGACGAAGCAACCCAGCAGCTATTTATGCGCCGGATACTCGAAAAAGAAAGCTACCGGATAATTGAGGCATCAAACGGACAAGAATGTTTGGACATTTGTCAAAACATTCTCCCAGATATTGTCTTGTTGGATGTAATGATGCCTGTAATGGACGGCTTTACTTGCTGCGCCCGACTCCAAGCCAATCCCAAAACCCAAAAAATCCCGGTGCTGATGATTACAGCACTAGAGGATCAAAAATCTGTCAATCAAGCTTTTGAAGTAGGAGCATCAGATTATGTGACGAAGCCGATTCACTGGCCAGTGCTGATTCAGCGACTGCGGCGCTTGATTTAACAGTCTCAACTTTACAGGGAGTTGATGGAAAGTCAAGAAAAAACTCAAAAATTATTACTGAGTATTTTACCAGAGTCGATCGCGCTGCGGCTCCAAGCAGAATCAACCCCAGACTTAGTAATTGCCGATCGCTTCCCCAATGTCAGCGTTTTATTTGCTGATATGGTAGGCTTTACTAAGCTTGCCTCAGAAATTCCTCCTATTGAATTAATTGTCAAACTAAATTCTATTTTCTCAGAATTTGACAAACTAACCGAGGAATACGGGTTAGAAAAAATTAAGACAATTGGGGACGGCTATATGGTAGCATC
>NZ_JBARVX010000634.1:0-3359 GCF_049646505.1 Microcoleus sp. | reverse complement strand
CCAAGCAAAAATGCACCGAAGATTAAATGAATGCCGATCAATTCAGTAATTAAGGCAGAAGCTACAACTCCCATGTAAATTCCCGCCAGCACTAACTGCGTTAATCTGCCCGTGCGGTTGTAGTGTTTGGAAAGCCGCTGCAAGAACCAGCGGACTACAGTCATCATGAAACCAATGTAAATTAAAGATTCAATAATGGTCGGCAAAGCGCCCAGCATCGAATTAGTTCGAGTAACTGCGATCGCCACCGCTAACAAACACCACGCCGTCACGTCATCTACTGCAGCGCAAGTTAGGGCCAGCGTCCCCAATTTGGTATTCTGCAAGTTGTGTTCTGTAATAATTCGGGCCAGCACCGGAAAGGCAGTAATTGACATCGCAGCGCCCAAAAACAGGGCAAAGGCTGTAAATGAAACGCTATTATTTGAAACGATCGGGTACAGCAGCAGTGCTAGGATGCTTCCCAGAGAAAACGGCACTAAAATGCTGACGTGGGAAGTTAAAATTGCTATATCTAAATTATTTTTAAGATACTTAGGGTTCAGTTCTAAACCAATCAAGAACATGAAAAATATCAGCCCCACCTCTGACAGTACGTTGAGGAATGGAACGGCTTCGGCTGGAAAAAGTGCTGTTGCTAAATCTGGTGCAATTAAGCCCAACAGAGAAGGGCCGAGCATAATTCCTGCTACAATCTCTCCAATGACTTGAGGTTGTTCGATCGCTCGAAATGCTAAACCGACAAGTCTCGAAAGCGCGATCACAATTAGAACTTCAAGCAAGACGAGAATGGGGATGGGCATGGCGTTTTTAGCTTTGGGATTTTTGCGGTGCCAGAGGGAACTCGTAAAGCCGGTAGAATTGCCGATCGAACAAAATGGCTCAAAGCTCGATCGAACTAAAGAAGGCGCAAGACACGCACCAACAACGCCATTGTCTCACAACCTAACAAAGGCTTTGACAACCTTGTTATGTGGATTTTTTGTTTTTGTAAGCAGCGCTTGCGAGTAACTCGCAACCGCAGGGTACGCCCGCGCACCAAGCCGGCCCGCATCTGCCTCCCTCGGGCTCGCACCCTAGGGATAACCCAACAAAATGGCGATCGGATTGTCAGAAAAAGTAGTGTGTCCTGTGATAAACTAGAAAAGTTGTTTAAGTTCGCACATCCGGCTTTTCGGGTGTTTCCAAGGTGCAAATCTTGAGAAATACTACCGGGTGGAGGATTAACCCGAATACAGGAGTTTAAAATACAATGCCAGTAGTCAGTTTGGCTCAAATGCTAGAGTCAGGAGTTCACTTCGGACACCAAACCCGCCGGTGGAACCCGAAAATGTCTCCCTACATTTTTACAGAGCGCAACGGGGTTCACATCATCGACCTCGTGCAAACCGCTCAGCTTATGGAAGATGCCTACGAGTACATGAGAGTGGCCTCAGAAAAAGGCAAAAAGTTTTTGTTCGTGGGTACAAAGCGCCAAGCAGCCGGGATTGTAGCGCAAGAAGCTCAACGCTGCGGCGCTTACTACGTCAACCAGCGCTGGCTGGGGGGAATGCTGACCAACTGGACGACGATTAAGTCCCGCGTGGAGCGCCTCAAGGATTTGGAACGCCGCGAGGAAATCGGCGCGCTAGATTTGTTGCCGAAAAAAGAAGCTTCGGTGCTGCGCCGAGAACTGGCAAAACTCCAGAAGTATCTGGGCGGAATCAAAACTATGCGGAAGATTCCCGACGGAGTGGTGCTGGTAGACCAACGCCGCGAATATAATGCTGTGTTGGAATGCCAAAAGTTGGGAATTCCCATCGTCTCTCTGTTGGACACCAATTGCGACCCGGATTTGGTTGACATTGCGATTCCAGCAAACGATGATGCTATTCGATCGATCAAGCTGATTGTCGGTAAGTTGGCTGATGCCATTTACGAAGGTCGTCACGGTCAGCCCGGTGGCGACGGTGACTACGACGACGACTACGAAGGTGGCTACGAAGGCGCTGAATATGATGGCGAAATCGAAGAATTGGATGACCCCAATTATGTAGACCCCGACGAAGCCGCTGAGGCCGAGGGCGAAGAAACCGAAAGCTAATATTGCGATCGGAATCTGAACACCAAGAAATTAAAAATTAAAGATTGAAGATTAAAAATAATAATTATTTTTAGTTGGATATTTTTAATTTTTAATTGTACCGGGCACGAGTCTAAGTCATTAGTAGAGTTCTGGCAAAAGCATTCGTTGTGTTAGTGTTAGCACCCAAATTAATTATGGTGTGCTACAGGTACAAAGTCCGCCCTAATGCCGACCAGGTATTTCTTCACTCCTGTCCAATCATTAACATTAAGATTAGTAACTAATGACTAATGACTAATGACTAATGACGCTTGAGGGCGGGCACGGGGGCACCGCCCCTACTGACTAATAACTAATTTTGATTGGGAACTTAAGGAAGATGGCGGATATATCTGCAAAACTTGTTAAAGAATTGCGCGACAAGACTGGCGCTGGCATGATGGACTGCAAAAAAGCCCTCATTGCAAACGAAGGCGATATCGAAACATCCATTGAGTGGCTGCGGAAAAAAGGTCTGGCTGGCGCTGACAAAAAAGCCGGACGGGTTGCCTCCGAAGGACTCGTAGGCAGCTACATCCACACGGGCGGCCGCGTGGGAGTGCTGGTGGAAGTTAACTGCGAAACTGATTTTGTGGCACGCCGCGAAGAATTCCAAACTTTGGTGCGGAATATTGCGATGCAAATTGCAGCTTGCCCGAATGTGGAATACGTGAAAGTTGAAGATATCCCTGCCGAAATTGTCGAAAGAGAAAAGGCAATTGAGATGGAAAAGGACGACTTGGGCAACAAGCCGGACAACATCAAAGAAAAGATTGTTCAAGGGCGCATTGACAAGCGCATGAAAGAGTTATCTTTGATGGATCAGCCTTTTATTCGAGATCAAAATATCTCGGTAGAAGAGTTGGTAAAACAAACCATCTCCCAAATCGGAGAAAATGTCCAAGTGCGCCGCTTCGTGCGTTTTGTCTTGGGCGAAGGCATTGAAAAAGAAGAAGCTAACTTTGCCGATGAAGTGGCAGCCCAAATGGGTGCTCAGTAATCCAAAATTAAGATTGAGAATTAAAAATTAAAAATGTGAAAAGTTGATTTTTTGCATTTTTAATTTTTAATGACAAAATGGGTTTAAAGTAGTCGTAGGGTGCGTCGCCCTCAAAAAATACCAAACAAATATCGACAATAGAACTCTTGCAAAAATCCAAAGCACCCCACCCCAACCCTCCCCTCCCGCGGGGAGGGAGCAAGATTATTCTTGTTTCTCCCCGCGGGAGGGGGGACTTGCGGGGGGTAAATTTGA
>NZ_JBARVX010000633.1:0-8130 GCF_049646505.1 Microcoleus sp. | reverse complement strand
GCTTTAATCACTAAAAAAATACGGGGCGGTTGAAACCGCTTTTCTACAGACAAAACCCGCTCTACAAGAGGGTTGGAGACTCTTTGCCGACCCTCTTATTTTTGCATCCTATAAGTATAGTTTATCTTCCGATAAGTACCATGAATCAGCAAATATGAAAATTTCCGGCAATCCTTAATATAAAATTAATAAGTCTATGCTGAAGCGCCCGGCTTCAAAACGACAATAAATTGGCAGTCACCCCAAAATTTCTTTACTTCTGGCGATCGAGATTATTCTCAGATTATTAAATTTTTGTAACATTTACAGGTAGTGCCAATGGCTCAAATCCTACTCCAGACCGTTTGGTTTATACCTTGCTACCCACTCATCGGCGCATTTCTGTCGATAGCGTGGTTTCCTGGACTAACCCGCCGCACGGGACCGAGACCGTCCGGTTACGTAAACGCCATATTAAGCTTCTTAGCTTTCGCCCACGGCGTCATAGCCCTAACCGCAGCCTGGAACCAACCCGCACAACAGCTATTGATTCCCTGGCTGAACGTCGCAGGTTTAGACCTCACCATTCCCGTAGAAATCTCTGTTGTCACCGTCGGGGCTACAGTTTTGATTACCGGACTAAATTTTTTGGCGCAGATTTATGCAATCGGCTACATGGAAATGGACTGGGGCTGGGCGAGGTTCTTTTCCCTGATGGGGCTGTTTGAAGCTGGGATGTGCGGCTTGGTTTTGTCAAACTCTCTGTTCTTCAGCTACATGATTCTGGAAGTCCTGACTCTGGGAACTTACCTGCTAATCGGGCTGTGGTTCAATCAGTCTTTGGTGGTGACGGGAGCCCGCGACGCTTTCTTAACTAAGCGGGTGGGAGATTTATTCCTGCTGATGGGAGTAGTTGCAATTCTGCCGCTGGCGGGAACTTGGAATTTTGACGAGTTGGCAGTTTGGGCTCAGACTGCAAACATTGACCCCACAGTCGCCACGCTGTTGAGTTTAGCTTTGATTGCCGGCCCGATGGGCAAATGCGCTCAGTTTCCCCTGCACCTGTGGCTGGATGAAGCGATGGAAGGCCCGCTACCGGCAACGATTTTGCGGAACACGGTAGTTGTGGAAACCGGCGCTTGGATTTTGATTAAATTGCAGCCGGTCATCGCTTTGTCGCCCGTGGGACTGAAGACAACTATTATTGTAGGTGCTGCAACGGCCGTGGGTGCTTCCTTAATTGCGATCGCCCAAATCGACATCAAGCGCACGCTATCTTATATAGTTAGCTCTTACATGGGCTTAGTATTTATCGCCGTCGGTACCGGACAAACCCACACAGCTTTGACATTGATATTTGCTTATTCCTTGGCAATGGGTTTGCTGGTGATGAGCATCGGTTCAGTAGTTTGGAACAGCATCACTCAAGATGTCCGATCTCTCGGCGGTTTGTGGTCGAAGCGGCCGATATCGGGAATATCCTTTCTTGTCGGCGCTGCTGGAGTGATTGGACTGCCGCCCTTCGGTTGCTTCTGGGCTTTGTCGGAATTAGCAGGCGGGCTTTGGGAAACTCACCCTTCACTGTTAGGAATTCTGCTGTTTGTCAACGGCGTAACTGCTTTTGGCTTAGTGCGCGTTTTTGGTTTAGTTTTCGGCGGCAAGCCAAAGCAAATGACCGAACGTTCCCCCGAAGTTCACTGGCCTTTTATCTTGCCGATGACCGTGTTAATGGGATTTACTTTGCACGTTCCGCACTTGCTCTGGGACTGGCAACTTTTGCCTTTGGCAACTTTGAATTATACTGCGGCCGGACTGTTAGTTTTGTCAAGCGCGATCGGCATCGGTGCAGGAGCATTTATTTACCTCAACGAAAAGTGGGAAAAACCTGTACGAATTGGTTCTCAAGCCGTACAAGATTTCTTTGCCTACGACTTTTACACCGCCAAACTTTACCGCGTCACAGTGGTATTTGCAGTCGGCCTGGTATCCCAAATCATATCCTGGATCGATCGCAATATTGTTGACGGATTCGTAAATTTAATAGGTTTTGCCACTGTTTTCGGCGGACAGAGCCTCAAATACAACGTCAACGGTCAAACTCAGTTTTACGCCCTGACAATTTTGTTCGGAGTTGCACTTTTGGGAATGCTGGTAAGCTGGCCGCTGCTAGCTCGCCTGTCGATTGTTGGCGGGTAAACAATAGTTTTCGCACTCACAGACACCGCCCCTACTGACAGTTGACAGTTGACTGATGACTGATGACTGATGACTGTTGACTGTTGACTGTTAACTGTTAACTGTTGACTGTTAACTGTTAACTGTTAACTGTTGACTAACAACTGCCAACTGCCAACTGACTACTGCCAACTGACTACTGCCAACTGACTACTGCCAACTGACTACTGTCAACAATCAACTGTTTAAATTATGCTTAGTGCCTTGCTCTGGTTGCCCGCGTTGGGCGCTGCGGTGGTGGGTTTCTTACCAGGAAACATGAATACGACGAAGCTGCGTTCAGTAGCTTCCGTCTTCGCTGCTGCCGTTTTTTTGTTAAATATCTTGCTGCTGACTCAATTTGACACGACAAATTCAGGACTGCAATTTCAAGAATATTTGCCTTGGATTCCACAATTAGGTTTGAGCTACAACTTGGGGGTTGACGGCTTATCTTTGCCGCTGTTAGTTTTAACCGGATTTCTGACGCTATTGGTGATTTACGGCACCGGCGAAGGAATAGCTCGCCCCCAACTTTACTACGCGATGATTTTGCTGATCAATGCGGGTGTTGCTGGAGCTTTAATGTCTCAGAATTTGCTGCTGTTCGTCTTGTTTTACGAGCTAGAATTAATTCCTTTTTATCTCTTAATTGCGATTTGGGGAGGCAAGAAACGCGAATATGCTGCGATGAAGTTTCTGATATATACGGCAATTTCGGGACTTTTAGTTTTAGCGGGATTTTTGGGTGTAGCTTGGCTGAGCGGTTCTTTAAACTTTGACTACAGCGCGATTACTACTCAAGACTTGTCCTTGAAAACTCAATTAATCCTGCTAACTATTGTGTTGGTTGGGTTGGGAATTAAAATTCCTTTAGTGCCGCTGCATACATGGCTGCCGGATGCCTACGTCGAAGCTTCGCCAGCAACAGCAATTTTGTTGGGAGGCGTTTTGGCGAAATTGGGAACTTACGGCTTAATCCGGTTTGGTTTGCAGATGTTTCCCGAAACTTGGTCGATTGTCGCTCCAAGTTTAGCAATAATCGGGACAGTCAGCGTGATGTACGGTGCTTTGACCGCGATCGCCCAAAAAGATATCAAGCGCATGGTAGCCTATAGTTCGATCGGACACATGGGCTACATCCTCGTCGCCTGCGCCGCCGGAACAAAACTCGCCTTAATCGGTGCAGTCGGGCAAATGGTAAGCCACGGCTTGATTTTAGCTTTGCTGTTTTATCTCGTAGGCATCATCGAAACCAAAGCCGGCACGCGGGATTTGGACGTGCTCAACGGCTTGATGAATCCGCTGCGGGGTTTGCCCACGGCGAGCTCGCTATTAGTTTTGGGAGGCATGGCAAGCGCCGGCATTCCCGGCTTAGTCGGTTTTATCGCCGAATTTTTAGTATTTCAAGGCAGTTTCTCCAAATTTCCAATTCCGACTTTACTCTGCATTTTAGCCTCCGGGTTAACAGCAGTTTACTTTGTAATTCTGCTCAACCGCACCTGTTTTGGAAAGTTGGACAACGCCACGGCTTACTACCCTGCCGTTAAGTTTGCCGAAAATATGCCAGCGTTAGTTTTAGCCGGGATCATTTTCTTCTTAGGAGTGCAACCAGTGTGGCTGCTGAAGTGGAGCGAATCTACTACAACTGCCATCGCAGCAACTCTACCCGTTGAGAGAATTGCTGGAATAGCGATTGTCGAGCAGTTTGAAAAATAGATATAGTCTGAGTGGAAGAGGGGGGAAATCTTTCTTCTTCCATCAAAATCAATCCCTTAAATGCTTTAAATCAGTCGATCTGTCCGCGCCAAGAAATCTTGATTCCTTTGAATAGCAAATGTGTTACACTCAAAAAAGAATCAAATACAGGAACTAATCAAACAATAAAATCAAGTTTCTGTTGCCGGATAGAAACAGCAGTAAGGGGTAAGTAAAAATTGCTCGTGAAACACACACAAAAAAAATCAGTTTATGTGCAGCAGCACTTGGTTTTTTAGTCGCAGAAACTTCTGCTATTGCCCAAGCTAGAATCCGAATTGCCGATTTGCAAAGACCGAGAACAGCAACTACCATTTCTGGCAAAGTAGTAGGTCTTGGAGAAGCTGATGAAAATGAGTGGATTATTGATGACGGTAGCGGTGAAGTGAGAGTCGATGGCGGCTCCCGAAAGAAGCGCAACATCAATTTATCCCAAGGGGAAACGATCGTAGTTGTAGGTGAGATGGACGATGGTGAATTTGATGCTTTCTCTATTACGCGATCGGACGGCTCAATTGTCAACATTCGCTCTCCAAAAGGTCGGCCTCCTTGGGCTGAAAAGGAGGATGAATAACAGCGACAGGTTGCGCGCTCGTGTGATTGATTAACTGGTTCCCAGGCTCTGCCTGAGAACCGATATCCAGAGGCTCTGCCTCGCTTTTGATCAGGAAAATTGGAGGCAGAGCCTCCGGATCTGCATTACCAGGCAGAGCCTGGGAACGAGTAGAAAGATTTAAAAGTTGATTCAACCAAAGGAAAAAAAAATGGTACAAACCCCTACAAAACCAGCAACTAAACTGCCTCCTTCCAAGCACGAATTTGCTGAAGTAATCCACAGGCTGGAAGCTGGCGGCGCAATGATTCCCGATACGCCGGAAAATCTGATGCAAATTATCGCGATTTGGAAAGCTTACGCGGTGCCGATGGATTTCTACTGGCGGGATTTGCTTTACATCGCGGAACGGGTATTTTTAAACCCGCTGCCCTTCTTTAAATACTTCTTACCCCAGGAGTATTTAGACTTGCAAAATCACTATTCAGGTGACGGTGCTGATTTGCGGATTTGGCGGGGGACTGGCAGCGCCCACCCAGAACTTTTGGAGTTCATGGAAAAAGGGGAAACTGGTAAAAAATCGCGGCTGTTTCACCATTTGTGGCACGATCGCATTAACATGGAATTTGCCGAAGAGTGCATGAGGTCAATGCTGTGGCACCGGGGGATGTACGTTCCCGTCAATCAGTTCGACCCCTATCTCGACAGCGACGAATACAAAGCTAATGCCGATCGCGCCATTAAAGCTTACTTCAAAAAAGACCCGTTCATGCTGGCGCTGCACAAAGCATTCCCAGATTTGTTTTTAGAACAGTGCCGCCAGATGTCTTATTACAGCAATCTCGGTTTGTTCTGGGAAGTAATGGCACCGGTGTTTTTTGAAGTTTCCGACTTGTACGACGAAGGCAAAGTTACCACAGTCCCGCAGGCGATGGATTTCCTGGTAAACGGCATATTTGCGATCGCCGGAAGGCCCATTTACCACCACGTTCTAATCGACGGCGAAACCTACGAAATCATCCCGAAATCTAAAGGTTTTACTTGGCTTTACGAAGCAGCCCTACCCTACGTAGAATCTGTATTTTACCGCACTTCGCCGTTCCGGGGAACCAAATCGTACAACGCGCAAGCGAGGGAAGTTCCCGACGACCAAAAAGACTTCCACTACGGAGTTTTGTATGCAGACAAATTCCCCGTAGGAACTGCTGGAATTCCGCCAACTTTGCTGGCCCAAGATATGCTGCACTTCCTGCCGCCTTATTTGATGGATTTCTTCAAACAGCGGTGTCGCGGCGAAGATGATGTCCTCAATCAAATTGGGGTGACGTTCCAGCGATCGATGTACTGCGTTACTTCGGCCGTGATTCAAGCTTTGCGGGCTGCCCTATTGTATCCTTTGGATGACCCAAATCCGAAGCATTTGAAGGCGAACCGGGCGTTTTTCGAGTCTCAGGTCGATCGCTTCTGCCGCCCGGAATACGGCATAAAATATGCGGCCAAACTGAAGAGCATTCAGACTTCAGATTACAGGTAAAAGATGTTGGCGGGCGGGCTAGAAGCCCACCACAAAACAGAACTCATTCTTTGTGGAACAGGCATCTTGCCTGTTCTCGATAATGGTGCAAAATATAAGTTGCAACTGACATGGAAAAAAGAGAGTTGTTTAATCGGTTTCAAAACAGATATAATATTAAATAAATTAGCATCATAAATATACATCTCTCTCTTCTCCTCCTCTGCGCTCTCTGCGCTCTCTGCGGTAAAAAAAATCCAATCTAAAAAAGAATCATGAATAGCCAAGATGTAGCTAAATATATCAAAGCAACCGACGGGATTTCCAAACCTTGGCTGTTGGTGCAACTGCGGCTGAAAAAATTGCAAGAAAGGCGATCGGAAATTTCTGCTGAAGAATATATGACAGAACTTGCCGATATCCAGCAGGATTTAATGAATCTAGGGGAATGGTGGGTAGGAATAGAGGATGAAGTGTTTTAAAATATGATTCATATCAGATGAAAACCGGTCGATCGAGGACTCGCCCGCAACCAAATGCGATCGCCTATCATAAAAACAACCCCCTTGCCGCCTGATATCAGGAGAACCCTCAAATGTCAGATCCGATTACCTTGGGCTTGCTTTTCACAGTCGCTTGGCAAGCCATTCTCGGCACTCAAGTTAATGATGCAGCAAAGCACCTCTGTTTGACCGGGATAAAAAAGATATCACGAAACGGAAAAATTGTCAATCACGATTTAGAAAAAGCGCTAAAAACATCTTTCCTGAAAGCTCAGCAACAAATCGCCTCAGAATGCAAACAGGAAATCGACCCCAAAAATAGGGCTAACCGAGAGAGTTTTGCCTATTCGCTGGCAGACAGGCGCAAGGACTTTGATTGGTTGAAACGAAAGCTGGAAAAGCTAAAATTAGAATTACAACAAGTAGATAAAGAAACAGTCCCCTCTGGAATTCCCATTGCAGGCTTAGATGAGATAGAATTGCTGCTGACTGCCCCAGATGAGTTAAAGCAGAATCGGGTTGAAAAACTTCAGGAAAAACTGCTGGCAGTCGCGCTAGAAAATTGCGATGTCGCACCCTACAAAACTAAGTTAGAGCAAGAATTATTTGATTTATTATCAGCATATTTTGCCCAAGAAGTCAAGGAAAATGACAAGGTTTTTCAGATTTTTACGGGGCAAACTTTGACGCGGATCGATCGCACAACCCAAGAGATGTATGCTTGGCTTGAGGAAATTGTGGAAAAAAGCCGGATTGTTTACCAGCCGATTGACTGGCGGGCTATTTGCCAGCAGATTTTAGACGAAAAAGAACAGCAGCGACTGAGTAGCAATCAGCTAACTTTTGGCAACCATGAAATTGATGATGTTTACGTGCCGCTGGGTTTGGTGGAACGGCACAAAGTGACTGAGAAGCGCGAGGATGTTGGGGCTGAGGAAGGTTCGGATTTGTATCGAGAAAAAGAAGTTACTCAGACATTTGAACATAGCGAGTTTCTAGATCAAGTGATCCAGCAAGGGATTAGCCCGAAAAGCAATGGGAAGCGGTTAGGAATTATTGGGGAACCGGGGGCGGGGAAAACTACGCTGTTGCGGCGGATTGCTAATTGGGTTGCTGCTGAAATTTCCGAGGCGATTGTGATTTGGGTGTCTTTGGCGGATTTGCAGGGGAAGGATTTAGAAACCTATTTATTTGATAGTTGGTTGCTGGCGGCAATTAAGAGGGTTGGGAAGGCTGAGGCGACGGCGGAAATTAAGGATGATTTTTTAGCACAGTTTAATGCTGAGCGCGTGTGGTTGGTGTTGGATGGGGCGGATGAGATGGCGGTGGGAGATGGGAATCCTTTGGCGGAAATTGAGCGGCAAATTAGGACGGGCGGCTGTATTCAAAGGGCGCGGATTGTGCTAAGTTGTCGGCAGAATGTCTGGGATGCGATCGGCTCTGCGTTGGATACTTTTGATACCTATCGCACTCTGGAGTTTTCCTATCCCGAACAAGTGGAAATGTTTATTGATAAGTGGTTTGGAACCCTCGCTAACCCGCAGTTTGGAACCCCCCTAACCCCCCCTTGGTAAGGGGGGGGACAAGAGAAGATGGGGAAAGTATTGATC
>NZ_JBARVX010000632.1:0-5155 GCF_049646505.1 Microcoleus sp. | reverse complement strand
GTAGGAAGCGATGTCCCCCCCTTGCCGAGGGGGGGTGTAGGAAGCGATGTCCCCCCCTTGCCGAGGGGGGGTGTAGGGGGGGTGTATAACACCCGGTGTCCTTGGGAAATTCGATCGCTCTTGACCGTATCCGAACCGCTGACCAATTTGATCGGCAATACAGTATCATCTAACAGCGCGACGATCGATCTAATCGGGCGCGGAAACTTCAAATCTCCGTCAGCCCACCGCATGAATCTTTTGCCTTCTAACTTATTAATCCACTGCGGCACGAGTTCAATCAAAATATCCGCACTCATCCGCCCCGGAATCTGTTTGAGCGCAAACACAAAATCGCCTTTATCCGTAGCGCGAACCGACAAAGCATCGATTTCTACGCCTTGTTTTTTGGCAAAACCTTCGGCTGCTTTCGTCGGTTTCCCGTCTTTAAAAGCCGAACTTGCGGGCGGCCCTTTTACCTCTTCTTCTCTGTCTGATTGCTTGATTGGCAATCCTTTGATGAGAACGGCCAAACGCCTCGGAGTGGCGTATACATTAATTGATTCATTTGTCAATGATTGTTCTGCCAGAGTTGCAGGCACGAGCCGTTCCCACTGCTGGATGCTGCTGGCGACAAAAGATGCGGGCAGTTCTTCGGTACCGAGTTCTAATAAAAAGTTAGGCATATCACATCGTTAGGTGTTTTGGTCAACAGGCAGGTGAACTACCCGTTCGATCGTGAAAAACTTACGGATCGCCAGTGAAAAAAAAACCTGCAATGGATCTCGCGATCGTCCAATGACAGAGTTATTTTACTGATGCACAAGTCCTAATTAAATCCAAAAAAGACTCAAAACATCAGCATACCACGTAAAATCGGGGGTGAAAGATATTCTCAACAGCACATGACTTTGGCCCAAAGACTGGCACAAGATTGGAAGTCGCGACTAGAAAAAGATTGCCCTGACGAGAGTTCTAGCACTCGCGAGAGTGTTGTCCGCTGGCTGTTGGGAGACAAGCCAGAAAGATTTGACACTCTTAGCCCAACTCAATTGTCTGTCGCCTCTGGGGCGATCGAATTTTTATATCGAATTTTGGTTTCTCGGTATCTGGGAGTACCGCCAGAAAAAGCTTACCGCAACTTGATCGGGCGGCTCGGCGGTTTGGTGGTGCTCCGGCAAAAAATCCAAGCGTGGGTTTCCTTAAGCCGCGACAGACAGCGGAGTGCGGTGGAGGTACTGCAAGAAGTAATTCAGGAAATGCTTAATTCCGATCGCTACCTGCAGCAGCAAGTCGCCTGGATTGCCGAATGCACGACAGACAAACGCCTGCGAAATGCTTTGCTGCTAGCTAGTACAGAAGAATACTGTTTGCGGCCCATCCGCAACCAACCGCTGCTAGTTTACCGCTTCGTCAACTACCTGCGGCGTTCCCAGCGGGGCGGGTTGACGCAAGTCCCGGCGGGAGATTGGGTGCGGCTGGTGTCGGAACAAATTCTACCCGACGATACAGAGGAACCGCTCAGCCTGCTAGACGCACAGGCGATGTCCGATTACCAAGAAAATCAAGTTTGGGAAGAGCGACAAGCGGGGCGACAGATTGTCCAGCAAGAATTTGAGAATTATTTGAGGGATCAAGTCGATCCGCTGGCTTGTCAGTGGCTCCGGCTTTACCTCCAAGGCCGTTCCCAAGAGGCAATTGCTGAGGCTTTGAACGTTCCAATCAAACAAATTTACCGCTTGCGAGAAAAAGTCAGTTACCACGCGATTCGGGTTTTTGCGGTCAAACAAGCACCGGAATTAGTCGCTAGCTGGCTGGAAACTTCGCTCAAAGAACACAGTTTGGGCTTGACTCCGGCTCAGTGGCAGCAATATTTACAAAACTTGACGCCGGTGCAGCGGCAGTTGGTAGAATCGCTTAAAGCAGGGAAAAGTGTCGAGAAAATTGCCTCTGAATTAAAACTAAAAACTAATCAAGTCATCGGCGAGTGGAGCAAACTTTATTTAGCAGCTCAATCCCTCCGCAACGACTAGATTTGCAATTGGTTGCAGGCAATTTCTAATTCTTAATTGACGGTAGGATTTGGCAAAATGCGTGCAACTAATCGATGCCCGGACAGCTACAGAGTCCTCCGATTTTTTCCCAGGAAAACTGGTCGCCCCTGGCGATCGAATCAGGTAATGTCGATCGGGATATCGCAGCCTTGACGTAAAGATATCCCGATCGTGACGATCGCCATTAACTCTGTGGGGTAAAATATCAGCAGCGCGATCGACTTGTCATGATTGTTTAACCAATCCTCAATTTAGCCGTTGCCCGTCAATCAACGGTTGCGGCGCATCTGTCAAACTTGCAAGTTAATCAGATCGTTCTGTAGTTGCCAGCCACCGGCTCAATCTCGCGCGATCGGTGATAGTTCGCCATCAGTTCGCCAGTCAACAACTACTAATTGTCAATCTTTCGGTAGATTTTGAGACGGCAGCACAGAAAAGAAAAAATTCTCGGACTAAAGATTTTTTTTGATAAAAGCTTCCGGTTTTCAGGGGAATATCTCCGTCAGGGAACTTGCAGCGTTTAATTCTATAAATCAGCTTGTTGTGGCGCGCTCGATCGCGCTTCCAACTACAGAACAGCTAATGGTACATACATCTTCTACAGACTCGGCGGCTACAATGGACATGGACTCCGATCGAATATTTCAACTAATCGACACAGTTGTCCCCTTTGAAGCTTGCCTTTACTATCAAGTTTTGCCTTTATCTCTAGAAGGCAATATATTGAAATTGGGCGTAGTGGACGGGCAAGATGACTCCGCCTTGGACTACGTGCAGCGGATTTTAGCTTACATGAATTGCTCAGTCACAACCGAGCTAATTCCCTCGGAAACTCAGCGCTCGATGCTCTCAGCTTACTTGCTCCACGGGAACCAAGTCAAAGAACCGGGTCCGACAGAAAGCGCAGCAATCCCAACACCCAAAAACCCCGCACCAGCAACTTCACACTCCGAATCAGAAACCCTGCTGTCAGTGCCAAAATCCTCCATTTCCCCTCGCGAGGAGTCTCAAGCAGCCTCGGCAGCAACCCAACCAGCAAGCGCTGAAGTTTACCCGACACCTGCTGATGTGCCGGTTTTGGATGTGGAAGCCTTGCACTTGTCAAGCCCTGTCGAAGTTTTGGCAACTTTGCCCGCGCCCCAACTGCTGGAAGAATTGCTCGGTAGAGTGCTGCTAGACGGTATCGGCCGCCTGTTTTTTGAGCGCCCCCAGTCGCAAGGCCGCATCCTTTGGAGTCAAGACGGCGTTTTGAAATCGATCGTCGAAGGTATCGATCCGGTGCTGTTTGAAGAAGTCATCGACGAGTTGAAGCGGCTGACGGATATGCCTGTTTCCCCCATAGAACATCCCAAACAAGTCGAAGTTGAACGCATATATCAAAACACTCATTTGCTGTTGCGCTTGCGGGTAATGGCAGTGGGCGGCAAGGAAGAAGCCACCCTGCAAGTGCTGCGGGGGGCGGCTTTGAGGTTTTACCAGCAGCAGCAGTTGTCTAGTTTGAGTCGGGACGCGCTGCAACTGGCCAAAGAATTGCAGCGGAAAGTGAATCTAATGCGCGATCGAACTCGGCTTTCTCCTTTGCCTTTAGACGGGTTGCCCGCTTTGGAAAAGGTGATTAAAAATGTAGACGGTCAACTTGAAGCTTTGCTCCAAAAACAAAATTCCGAGGAACCCTAATTACAATAACTTGTAATTTTTAAACTTTCTTTAACTCACATTAATCCGGTAAAAAAAATGATAAGGTTCGGTCGATCGAACTTTAGCCATCCGGGGGAGAAGACTTGAGTTTTTATCGACCGAACCAAATTGTGCGATCGCGCCTAAGATTGCCCGTGCTCAAAAATATCCTTGTACTGCAACAAATCCAAAGTTACAAAAACCGGCAAACACTCAAAACATTGTCTGGCAATTTCCCAGCGATCCTCTCGCTGCAACATCGCCGTCAACTTTTGTTTCGCGCTCAGCAAATAGCGGACATCATTCGCAGCGTAGCGCAGTTGCTCGTCTGAAAGATTATCGAAATTTCCCCAATCCGAACTTTGAGAAGTTTTGTTGAGTTCTACTTTTTCCAACTCTTGAATTAACTCTTTAAGTCCGTGTCTGTTAGTGTAAGTTCTCGCTAACTTGCTCGCTATTTTTGTGCAGAAAACAGGTGCAATGTCAATACTTAAATTGTAGCGCATTGTTGCCAAATCGAAGCGTGCAAAGTGAAACACTTTCTCAATATTCGGGACTTCCATTAACTTTTTTAAATTCGGCGCAGCCGTCTGGCCCTTAGCAATCCGCACCGCCGCAACTTTACCTCGCGCGTCGCACAACTGCACCAAACACAAGCGATCGCGCCGCGGTAGCAAACCCATTGTTTCGGTATCAACGGCGATCGCCGGAGCCGTCAAATAATAAGATAACAGAGCATCGGAAATATCGCCGTCGCACACTTGAAAATCTGGAAATTCCATTATTGGTAATTGTTGACTGTTGACTGTTGACTGTTGACTGTTAAGAGGGCGGGCACTCTTGGCACCGCCCCTACTGACTGTTGACTGTTGACTGTTGACTGTTGTTAGCAGCAACCAATAACTAATAACTAATAACTAATGACTAATGACTAATGACTAATGACTAATGACTAATGACTAATGACTAATGACTAATGACTTCAAATTACCGGCTCAGGACAAAAATCTGAGTAAAATAATACTCGCCTTTGGCATTTTTGGCAATCCCAATACCAGTTAAATTAAACTGACCCTCGATATTTTTGCGGTGGCCCTCACTTTTGATCCAACCTTCAACAGCATTGCGTACCGGATCGCTGTAGCCCATGTTGTAAGCAACATTTTCAGCCACACTTTGATAGGGAATAGAAATTGCTTTCACCCGCCCCTCAAATCCTTCATGGCTAAACTTAACTTTCCCACTCGCCATATTTTGGCTGTGAATTCTTGCTTGCTGAGTAATTCGCGGATCGACACTCAGCGGCGGCAAATTTTTCGATGCTCGGTATTGATTTATCTGTTGGTTAACAGCTTTTTCTAAGTCAGGAAGCGAACTAGAAGCAAGGTTAGTATTCATCAAATTTGGTTCGGGCGATCGCACCGGAGTTAGATTAGCACAATTAG
>NZ_JBARVX010000631.1:0-14427 GCF_049646505.1 Microcoleus sp. | reverse complement strand
TCGGCGCGATCGGTATTTTGAGATTGTGGACGCAAAACTATAGCAGACTTCGCTTCCTATGTCAAGAGTTGTTCGTATTTTACGACAAACCCTTGTGTAATATTTGAGCTTTCCGCATACTAATCGCTAGACAGAGGAAACCACAACATGATCCAAACCATATCCAAAACAATCACGTTTGATGAGTTCGTTGCTTGGTATCCAGAGAACTCTGTCCATAAGTACGAACTACACAATGGAGTAATTGTTGAAATGCCTTTAGGAACCGGCGACCATTCGGATGTTACGGGTTTTATACACTCAAAACTAGCAGTTGAAATTGACCGTCGTGAATTACCCTACTCAATTCCAGGTGACTGCTTACTCAAGCTTTCCCGTAACGCATCAGGCTACCAACCAGACGTAATAGTCCTAGACCGAACCGCACTTGCAAGCGAACCGCGCTGGAAAAAAGAATCCGTCATCACGATGGGGTCTTCGGTGCGACTGGCTGTAGAGGTCGTCAGCACGAACTGGCAAGATGATTACCTGGTTAAAGTAGCTGATTATGAAAGATTGGGTATCCCGGAATATTGGGTTGTGGATTATACTGCTTTGGGCGGCAGACGCTTCATTGGCAATCCGAAACAACCTACTATCTCGGTTTACCAGTTAGTTGACGGGGAATATCAAATCAGTCAGTTTCGGGGAGATGACACAGTTGAGTCGCTGGCCTTCCCAGAGTTGAGGTTGACTGCCGAGCAGATTTTTCGAGCCGGTCTGCCTGCAACTGAGCCGACTTAGAAGGACTGGGGCGATCGAATATAAATTGCAACTTGTGAAATTGTGTGATACCATAAAATGTTCTTAAAAATAGCGCAACACTAAATATTACTTCATGGCAACGAAGCCAACGATCGCATTTACTCACCTCGGCTGCGAAAAAAATCGCATCGATACCGAACACATGATTGGCTTGCTGGCTCAAGCGGGCTATGAAGTCGATTCTAATGAAGAATTAGCCGATTATGTCGTCGTCAATACTTGCAGTTTTATCCAAGCTGCGCGAGAAGAATCAGTCCGCACCCTGGTAGAATTGGCAGAAGCTAATAAAAAAGTAGTCATCACAGGCTGCATGGCACAGCATTTTCAGCAGGAATTGCTCGACGAATTGCCCGAAGCCGTCGCAATTGTCGGCACTGGCGACTATCATAAAATAGTCGGCGTGATGCAGCAGGTGGAAAAGGGCGATCGAGTTTCCCTCGTCTCCAATGAACCTACTTACATCGCTGACGAAACTACTCCCCGCTACCGCACGACATCGGAAGGTGTCGCCTATCTTCGCATCGCAGAAGGCTGTGACTACCGCTGTGCATTTTGCATTATCCCGCACTTGCGCGGAAACCAACGATCGCGCACGATCGAATCAATTGTCGCCGAAGCTAAGCAATTAGCCTCCGAAGGTGTCAAAGAAATTATCTTAATTTCTCAAATTACCACCAATTACGGCAAAGATATCTACGGCGAACCGAAGCTGGCCGAACTGCTGCGCGCTTTGGGCCAAGTAGATGTACCCTGGATTCGGATGCACTACGCCTATCCTACAGGTTTGACTCCGCAAGTTGTCGCGGCAATCCGCGAAACGCCGAACGTTCTACCCTATTTGGATTTACCCCTGCAACACTCGCACCCGGAAATTCTGCGGGCGATGAACAGACCTTTTCAAGCTGGGATTAATGATGCTATTGTCGATCGGCTCAAAGCAGAAATTCCCAACGCCGTGATGCGGACAACTTTTATTGTCGGCTTCCCCGGCGAAACAGAGGAACACGCAGCACACTTGCTGGAATTTGTCAAGCGCCACGAATTCGATCACGTCGGAGTTTTTGTATTCTCCCCAGAAGCAGGAACCCCAGCCTTCAGCTTGCCCCAGCAAATACCAGCAGAAATCATGGAAATGCGGCGCAATTCGGTGATGGCGGCACAACAAGCTATATCATTGAAGAAGAATCAAGAGTCTGTCGGTCAGGTAGTTGATGTCCTGATAGAACAAGAACAGCCAGAGACAGGCGAGTTGATTGGTAGATCCGCCAGATTTTCCCCAGAAGTAGATGGACTCGTCTACGTGACAGGAGAAGCGCGGCTGGGTTCGATCGTACCTGTGAAAATTGCGAGTGCAGATGTCTACGACCTCTACGGTCAAGTAGAAGTATAGCTCGAACTGTCCCGCCCGCCACGCGCAGCATCAGCCCCGCGCTAAGAGCAAAACTTAAGTGCCAAATACTTTGCTAAACTTATTCACAGTTAATCACCGAGAGGAAGTTTCATGTTTGCTGTCAAGCGGGCGCTAAAATTAAATAACAAGGAAGCGACGTTGATGGCAAAACACGCAGGATTCCGGCGTGTAGTATTTAACTTTGGGTTAAGTTTGCGGACTCAAATGTATAGTGAAGGGCAATTCACGGACTCAAGGATACTCACTGAAGTCAGAAAAGTTCTCACCAATCATGTCAAGAAACAGCCTGAATTCGCTTGGATGAACCAATTGTCTAGCCGAGTTTACCAAAATGCTTTGATTGACTTGAAGGATGCGTTTAGTCGATATCGTTCTGGTTCATCAGGTCATCCGAAATTCGCTAGTCGTCGAGACGGTCAATCTTTTTCAGTTGATTCGTCTAACGGCAAAGTTTTGCTAAATGCTGGCAGAACTATTAAGATTCCTACATTGGGAACTTTTCGACTTGTTGAACCATTAGAATGCGGTTACGTGTCTCAAACTTTTACGATTTCAAAAGAAGGGAATCGGTGGTTTGTTTCTTTCTGCATTGATGCAGAACGTCTCCCGGTTCAGCAGTCTGAAGGTTCTGTAGGAATTGACATCGGCATCAAGTCATTTGCTACACTGTCAACCCAGCAGGTTTTTGATGCACCAAAACCGTTGAAAGCCCGTGCGAAAACCAAGCTTGCTACCTTGCAGCGCCAAGCATCTAAACAGGTAAAAGGCTCTCGAAACCAGCGTAAAACCTACAAGAAAATTAGCCGACTCCACGCACGGATAGCTCGCATTCGCGATAATTTCCTCCACAAGTTGACCACTTATTTAGCTAAAACTTTTAAGCTAATTAAGATTGAAAATTTAAACGTCAAAGGAATGATGGCGAATCATAAGTTAGCTGGAGCAATATCTGACCTTGGGTTTTACGAATTCAAACGTCAACTTGACTATAAATGCCAAATGTATGGAGCTAATTTGGTACTGGTAGACCAGTGGTTTCCTAGTACCAAAACTTGCTCGAATTGTGGCAACAAAAAAGATATGCCACTAAGCGTTCGGACTTTCGACTGTCCTGCTTGTGGCATATCTTTGGATCGGGATTTTAACGCAAGTTTGAATATTTTAAATTGGGAACCCTCGGCTTGAGGGGAATAGCCTACTTATCTTGGGATTAGCCGTCTACCCAACAGCGTAGGAAGTGAACTCGAATTGTGTCTAAAAATGAGTTTAGACAAGTTTAGATAAGTTTCACGAAGCAGTGTAGCCTCGCGTCGGGATCAGTGCCAGTGAGTTGACGATTCCACTCCCGCGAGTCGAATTCCAAGCCGTGCTGTGGAACAGCGACGGGGTGGATGAGGAAACGAGCAATTCTTCTGATAAAATTGGTACATCTTGACCACCAATGCCGTAAGCGAAAACCAAGCTCAAAGGTACGTGTTGCCAGAAAAAGTATGGGTCTTGGGAACCAGGACTCCTGCCCTTGGAGGCAATGTAAGACCAATAGAATTACGGAGTTCTGGCGGCTGTTGCCAATGAATTGGGAAGCCCGTGGTGTACCGCAGGTCACGGTCGGGTAGTTCACTGTTTTGTTTCTGAATGTAAAGAGTTATGCTAATATAAAGTCAGAAACCAGCGGGGAGAATTTGAGATTGCTTCGCCGTCCGCCCTACACGACAACGGTATCCCGAAAGAGTGTTGAGATGGATAGGCAGTAACGGTCGCTGCATCCCCTGTTGAATCCCGCAGGCGACGGATTGCGGGATAGCGCCTGAACTAACAAACCTGTAACTACTACTATGTAGTGCAGTTCAGTGGGGCTGGTCATCATCCTCACTATAAAATGCCCGCGCAGGGAAAGCTCGCAAGTACCTCAAAGGAAGTCCAATGTACTATTTTAAGAATGTTGGAAGTCGATAAGCCGATCGCTGGCGGTTGGTATCGGTGATGTCACAAAATCAAAGACGGCTGTCGAATTGGTAAATTAGTCACCATCGACGGAGCTGCCCTATACTCGATTGCTATTTAAAAAGGTGCGCGCAGGCGCAGCACCACACAGAACTCATAATGAGTTCCTGCCGCCGAGCAGAAATCCGCATCCGAGTTGGGCAACTTAGAAGGCTAAGACTCGTTATTAGGAGCATTAATGAATTTATTGTTTGAAGGCTTAGGTCTTTCGGAAGAACTCGTTCTCCATCTGGAAACACTAGGCTTTACAGAACCTACTCCCATCCAAGTACAAGCAATTCCGCACTTGCTAGCAGGTCGCGACGTTGTGGGTCAAGCCCAAACAGGAACGGGCAAAACGGCAGCATTCTCGTTGCCCATCTTGGAGCGGATCGATTTAGATGTAACAGCAGTGCAAGCACTGGTACTGACACCGACCCGCGAATTGGCGATGCAGGTAACAGAAGCCATCCGCGATTTGAGCGGTATCAGCAATCAAGGCCCGGTAAAAGTGGGTCGCTCTCTGCAAGTTCTGACAGTGTACGGCGGTCAGTCGATCGACCGGCAAATGCAGCGTTTGAAGCGCGGCGTTCACATAGTTGTCGGGACACCCGGACGCATATTAGATATGCTCAGCCGCGGCAGCCTGAAACTAGACAAAATACAATGGCTGGTTTTGGACGAAGCCGACGAAATGCTCAGCATGGGCTTTATCCAAGATGTGGAAAAAATCTTGGATGCTGCACCAAAAGATCGTCAAACGGCATTTTTCTCGGCGACGATGGAATCTTCCATTCGGAAATTGGTAGCGCGACATTTGCGTAACCCAGTCAACGTCACCGTCGAACAGCCAAAAGCAACGCCGAAGCGCATCAGCCAAGGCGTGTACATGATTCCCCGCGGCTGGTCGAAGGCAAGAGCTTTGCAGCCAATTCTAGAAATGGAAGACCCGGAATCGGCGCTGATTTTTGTGCGGACGCGGCAGTCGGCGGCGGAACTTACCAGCCAACTGCAAGCAGCAGGCCACAGCGTGGACGAGTATCACGGTAATTTGAACCAGGCACAGCGGGAACGCTTGCTGCATCGGTTCCGCCAATGTCAGGTGCGCTGGGTAGTGGCGACGGATATTGCGGCGCGGGGCTTGGACGTGGATCACTTGACTCACGTAATTAACTACGATTTGCCCGATAGCGTAGAAAGCTACGTTCACCGGATCGGACGCACGGGCCGGGCCGGTCGCGAAGGAACTGCGATTACGCTGATTCAACCGGTCGATCGCCGCAAATTGCGTTTGATTGAACGCCACGTGCGATCGAGCTTGACAGTGCGAAACATTCCGACGCGGGCACAAATTGAAGCGCGTCAGTTGGAAAAAATGCAGGGTAAAGTTCGCGAAGCTTTGGCGGGCGAACGGATGGCATCTTTCTTACCTCTGGTGTCTCAGTTGTCCGAAGAGTACGATTCCCATGCGATCGCCGCTGCAGCATTGCAAATGGCCTTCGATCAAAGCCGTCCGGCTTGGATGGGCGCGGATTACGCTCAACAAGAAGATCCACCCATTGTAGAAAACAGCGTCAAGCCAATCTTGATCAAGAAGCGGGCTAAGGTGGGTGCGCCCAGCGTTGGTTCTCCTGTTCCTCAGAACAGCTAATTAGTAGGGTGCGCCTCGGCGCGCCTTATTTTCTAATTGAAAAGGTACGCACTGCGTACCTTTTTTTATCAGAAAATTGGGTTGAAAACCCTGCGACTTTAGTCTAGGGATGAAATGGCATTTCTAATCGGAAAGACGCAAGTCCTGACTGCAAACCTGTACACGGGAATTCTTGGACTGTTGTGTAATATCGTTTCCCATTGCATCGGAATAATAAAATTAAGTCATATCAAATCCGGTAGCATCGGAATGATTCAGATATATATTCTCGGACTCTGTGTACTCTGCGTACTAATAATACCAATTTCATAAAGTAGCGCTAGATATTACCCCCCCAACCCCCCCTTATTTCGGGGGGGCTAAGATTTGATCTATACCACATATGAAAGAAAAATGGTATAAGGTTAAATCATTCCGATGCAAGCGGAAACGATATCAACAGTTAACACTCAACCATGCAGTTTTTTGACCAGCCCGTCAACAGTCAACAGCCAACAGTCAACAGTCAACAATCAACAATCACCTGACGGTGCAACCGGAATTGATCTAATATTTTAATTTAGCTGCGTGCCGACAATCATCTTTTGCACGCGATCGCCCTTAATTTCCAAAACTAAATTAGAAGCCTTTCGGTCATTGCTGTAAGTCAACCGAGTGGCTTCACCATGCACGGATTGCCACCCGTAACCGTAAGTTTTAACAACTTTTTGGCTGTTATCTCCTACCTTGACACCATCAATTGTCGCCAACTTGGGATTAGTAGTAGAAATTAAATAAACTTTGCCTTCCCATGCTGCTACCGTCAATTTCGAGTAGGTTAACGTGCGAATTTGGCCGCCAATTGCAGAGTCAGCAGATTTACTTTCGTCCCGCTGCGGTTTTCCCAATTTGCGTTTAGCTTCTTCTACAGACATCCCCAATCTCATGCCGCTAATCCCCAAGCGCGAATAGTCGATCGCCGCGGGCTTTTGTGTCGCGCTCAGCATTGTTTCTAGAGCGACAACAGTTTGATTCATACCCGCCACAGGGCGAACTAAAGCAGCAAATCCTAAGCTCGAAATTGCGATATTGAGTACGATCCCAGCGAGGGCTGTTGTCACAAACAACTTTACCATTTTTTTTATAGCTTTATTTAGCAATTTGTTCGCCCGATCGCCCGATCTATCCGGAGCAATACTAATAATTCCGGCTGCACAGAATTCGCAGGCCAAACAAGTAATATCAAATCCGGTAACATCCCAATGGTAAAATCCAGTCAACTCTCAACAGTCAACCGCAGAGGCTGCAACCAAAATCGAGATCGTTCATCTGCGTGAATCTGTGTCTATCGGCCTGTATCTGCGGTAAAAAAAAAGAAAATTTCTAACCGCAGATGACAATGGATTGACGCAGATTCACGCAGATGCACGCAAGAGAGATATGAAGAATTCCGACGTTAACAGATTTGATATAAATCCCACTCCTAGCGGGAGAAAAAACCAACAATATTCATCCCAACAATACAATTTGTAGAAGAAACCCGGTTTCTGTACGCTGTTCCCCGCAATCGCCCCGATCGGGCGTTTCTGATACTTAATTGCCGGGCCGGAATTGGTGTGATATCCTAACAAAAGCCGTTGCTCCATAAAATCCGCAATTTAGATGACCGCCATAGATTCCACTAAACACCAAAAATCTAAAGCCCTCAAACCCGGAAGCCGCCGCCCCGCTAAAGAGCTTTGCAGCGAATGCGGTTTGTGCGATACATATTATATCCATTATGTCAAGGAAGCTTGCGCTTTCTTAACACAGCATATCGCAGAACTAGAAGCAGAGATTCACGGGCGATCGCGCAATCTCGACAATCCCGACGATTGGTATTTCGGAGTCAGTCAAAATATGATGGCGGCTAAGAAAAAAGAACCAATTGAAGGCGCTCAGTGGACGGGAATTGTCAGCTCAATTGCGATCGAAATGCTAGAAAAAGGCATTGTTGAAGGCGTTGTCTGCGTCCAAAACACTAAAGAAGACCGCTTTCAACCGATGCCAATAATTGCCAGAAATCGCGAAGAAATTCTGGCAGCCAAAGTCAACAAACCAACTCTGTCTCCCAACCTTTCAGTATTGGAACAAATCGAAAAATCGGGAATGAAACGACTGTTAGTAATTGGCGTGGGCTGTCAAATTCAAGCCCTGCGAACAGTCGAAAAACAACTCGGTTTAGAAAAGCTCTACGTTTTGGGAACTCCCTGTGTGGATAATGTCAGCCGCGCTGGGTTGCAAAAGTTTCTAGACACGACTAGCCGCTCTCCCGAAACGGTTGTTGCTTACGAGTTTATGCAAGACTTTAACGTTCACTTCAAACACGAAGACGGTTCGGAAGAAAAAGTGCCGTTTTTCGGATTGAATACCAAGGAATTGAAAGACGTTTTTGCTCCTTCTTGTTTGAGCTGTTTTGATTACGTCAATTCTTTAGCAGATTTAGTTGTCGGCTACATGGGTGCACCTTTTGGCTGGCAGTGGATTGTAGTAAGAAATGACACCGGGCAAGAAATGTTAGACTTGGTAGCGGATCAGCTAAACACTCAGCCGGTGATGTCTCAAGGAAATCGCAAAGAAGCGGTTCAGCAAAGCATTCCCGCTTACGAAAAAGGTGTGACATTGCCGATGTGGGCGGCGAAGTTAATGGGAGTTTTTATTGAGAGAATTGGGCCGAAGGGTTTGGAATATGCGCGCTTTTCGATTGATTCTCATTTCACTCGCAACTATCTGTACGTGAAGCGAAATTATCCTGAGAAATTGGAGGCTCACGTACCGGAGTATGCTAAGCGGATTGTCGCGCAGTATAAGTTGCCAGATGTCTAAACTTGTTGTAGGGCGCATCAGATAGTGTCCGTTCGATTGACCGCAATAAAATTCGTTCGCAGTGCGGACTTAAGGGGAGCAAAAATTCCTTTGTGTTGTAGTAATCGACAGGAAATGATATCAGATCATCTCCTGTTAATTACTATTAATTAAAAATGTTTTTAGTGAGGAGTTTAGTCCTATGATTGATGCGGACTAAACTCCTCACTGCGAACGAATTTTATAGTGTCGCGAACGAAATCATCTCAAGCAATTTGGCTGTCAGTTTTATTTCGCTGAATCCAAATTTGACCACTTTTAATATCCAAATAAAACACACAATAATTCGCTTAAAATTATCTGCGTCTATCTGTGTTTATCAGCATTTCATCTGCGGTTGACCAGCTTTCTCAAACATTTATGCAATAAGTATTTTTTCAGGTACGTCAGTCAGCAACTGTTTAATGATTGAACAAATAAAGCCAACTGACGCATCCTAGGGTTTGCATAAAAATGGCGATCGCACATTCCTACAAATCAGCAGCGTGCTGTTTCAATTCATCCAAAGAAACGTATTCCAAAGTCAAGGCGTGAGTCGCAGCCAAAACCACAAGCGGCGCGCATCCAGCATCCATCGCTTCCTTCCAGCGAGAAGCGCACAAACACCAGCAATCCCCAGGCTTCAATCCCGGAAAGTTAAATTCGGGAACCGGAGTGCTCAAATCATTTCCGTTCGACTTTGTGAATGCCAAAAACTCTTCTGTCAGTTGAGCGCAAACAGTGTGAGCCCCGAAGTCGCCGCCGCCCGTATTGCATTTGCCGTCCCGATAATAGCCCGTCATTGGCGAAGTGCAGCAAGTTTCTAATTTTCCGCCCAGGACATTTGTAGCTTCCGTCACCACGATCGCAACTCCTCTGCAAAACTCTTTGATTTAATTTTACATCTTAGTTTTACCAAAAAAGTTTTTTTATATAAATTTTTCCATTGCCAAGTTAATAAACTTTTGTCCTCTCCGTTCAACTTTTTGTTTTTTGACTACAATAAATCCTTGACTTTCAAAGAAGGGTTTGGCTGTAATGCTGGCTTCTGTAAATAACTTTTTAATTCTTAAGTTTCGGGCTTTTAAATCAATTTGTGCTAAAATTAGCCTGCCAACTCCTTGTCTTTGAAAATCTTGATGACAGTAAAAGCGATCGATATGACCGCTTGCTTCTAATTCCCCAAAACCCGCAATTTTATCACCCTCTTCTGCTACGAAAGTAAATTTACTGCTTAAACTTTTAGTCCAACTTTCGATATCGATATCTGCTGGCGCCCAAGCATCTACTTGTGCTTTTGTGTAATGTCGAATATTTACTTCGTGCACGGTGTCGTAAAACAGTTTGACAATTTGTTGGGTATCACCGATTTCGTAGGTTCGTACTCTCATAACTTATCTCGCTTCGATCGCTTCTTTAATATTAATTTAGGATTTTTAACCACAAACGAACGCGGATGGATGTTGGCTTTCACCATTTTCTCTCATTTCTTGCAGGGCGATCCTCTCCGTTGGCGTAGCCCCCGTAGGGGCGGGCTGCGCTAACGACTTAAAATTTCTCGTCCATCCTTGACAAACCATACCAATCTATGTTACTGAAGCAGAAGCAAACCTCACTCGAATTAACACTACATCAATCGAGCAGCTTAACGAATCAGGATTGAAACTTATGACAGAAATTGGGCCCGATCCAAACCGACCTTATCCGATGGCAGACCAGCGCCGGGTTTGCTTCATCAAAAACTTGATTAAATCCCCCAACATTATCGTTGGCGATTACTCATATTACGACGATCCAATAGATCCAGAAAATTTTGAAAAAAATGTACTTTACAATTACGGAAGTGAGAAATTAATTATTGGTAAATTTTGTGCGATCGCCACCAACGTCAAATTCATTATGAACGGTGCAAATCACAAACTAGATGGCATTTCTACCTACCCATTTCCGATATTTGGCAACGGTTGGGAAACTGCCATGAGTTTATTGATGGAACTGCCAAGTAAAGGCGATACTGTCATTGGCAACGATGTTTGGATCGGTTGCGAATCGGTGATTTTGCCGGGAGTTAAAATCGGCGACGGTGCAATTATTGCTGCTAAATCTGTGGTAACGAAAGATGTTCCCGCTTATAGAGTTGTTGGTGGAAATCCTGCAAGTCTAATTAAGCAGCGTTTCAGCGATGGTGAAATTGCACAACTGTTAGAGATTGGTTGGTGGGAGTGGGAAATAGAAAAGATTTCGCGCAATGTCAGCATAATTATGGAAGGCGATATTCAAGCCCTGAAAAATGCCGAGTAAACTCGCAAATACAGCGATATTAATTTTAACTCTGATGCTGTGTATCGGTTCCGGCGCGATCGAAGGCGAACCCACTCCCAGCAGCCGACCCCGGATACATCTTCTAATCTGCGTTCATCAGCGTCAATCTGCCTGCATCTGCGGTCAAAAAATCCCCAAAAATCACCGTGTAAAGTCAGGGAACCCCCGTACCGCAGCGCCCCTAGAACTTACTTAGCGGGGCCCACAGCATCGATCGCAGCTTCGAGGGCGATCGATATATGAGTCCAGTGAGTCCCCCCCTGACAAAAAGCCACGTAAGGCTCGCGCAGAGGTCCATCAGCCGAAAACTCCGACGTACTCCCATCAATAAAAGTACCCCCAGCCATCACCAATTGACTCTCGTACCCCGGCATCGGAGCCGGCACCGGATCTAAATAGGAACCCACAGGGGAATTTTGCTGAACCGCCCTACAAAAAGCAATTAACTTATTAGCAGAACCGAACTCGATCGCCTGAATTACATCCCTGCGCCTCGCCAAAGGAATCGGATTCACGCGATAACCCAACTTATAAAAAACATAAGCTGTTAAATGATTGCCCTTGAGCGCTTCCCCCACAAACCCAGGGGCCAAAAATAAACCCTGAAACAGCAAGCGATTCAAATCAAAAGTTGCGCCCCCGCTGCTGCCAATTCCCGGTGCCGTCAAGCGACAAGTTGCCGCTTCCACCAGATCGGCCCTCCCGGCCACGTAACCGCCCGCAGGGACGATCGTACCCCCCGGATTTTTGATCGAAGAACCAGCCATCAGATCCGCACCCACAGCAGTAGGTTCGCAATCCTCAACAAACTCGCCATAACAATTATCAACAAAGCAAATTGTGTTAGGATTCTGATGTTTGACTAGATCGACGATTTTTTTAATCTCAGAAATAGACAGACTCGATCGCCAAGAATAACCGCAAGAGCGCTGGATCAAAACCAGGCGAGTCTTTCCTGAAATAGCAGAGCTCAGTGCCTGCCAATCCACACTTCCTTCGCGAGTTAGAGGCAACTCACGGTAGCTGATGCCAAATTCCATCAGTGAACCTTGACCTTGCCCCCGCAAGCCGATGACCTCTTCTAAAGTATCGTAGGGAGAACCAGCCACTGCCAACATTTCATCACCAGGACGCAAAACGCCAAAAAGAGCACAGGCGATCGCGTGAGTACCCGAAACAAACTGTACCCGCACAGCCGCCGCCTCTGCCCCTACCACTGCGGCAAACACCGCGTCCAAAGTTTCCCGACCCAAATCGTCGTGGCCGTAACCCGTAACCCCTGCAAAATGCTGGACTCCAACCCGGTGGCTGCGAAAAGCTTTTAAGACTCGTTGAAGATTTTGCTTGACTGTGGCGTCAATACCAGAAAAAATCTGAAAGAGTGCCTGTTCTGCTTCCTGTAGCCGTGAAACGCTATTCATCTATAACCTCGCTCACCATTTGCGGGCGCGCAGTCGATTATCGCGTAGATGCGGCCTCTAGTTTGTAAACATAATATATTCATGACGATTGCAACTTCCAAAAAAACTTCTCCTGATTGGCCTGTCGTAGGCTTTATGGCATTTCTGCACATCGGTGCTTTATTTGCTTTGCTGCCGGGTAATTTTAGCTGGTCTGCTGTCGGCTTAGCAGTATTCCTGCACTGGGTAACGGGTGGTTTAGGAATTACTCTCGGATTTCACCGTCTCGTAACGCACCGCAGTTTTCAAACACCCAAATGGCTAGAGTATTTTCTAGTTATTTGCGGCACGCTGTCCTGTGAAGGCGGTCCGATCGACTGGGTAGGAATGCACCGGTTACACCACGTACATTCTGACACCGAAACAGACCCCCACGATTCCAATCAAGGTTTCTGGTGGAGCCACATGGGTTGGATGCTCTCGGATCTGCCGATCCGAGTTGAAATCCCCCGCTTTACCAAAGACATCGGCGACGACCCAGTATACAAGTTTCTCCAAGCATATTTTATACCCATCCAAGTCGTCTTCGGCGTGTTGCTTTATTTATTAGGCGGCTGGTCTTTCGTGGTTTGGGGCGTATTTATGCGGATCGTAGTGGTGTTCCACTGCACTTGGCTGGTAAACAGCGCTACCCACAAATTTGGCTACCGCACCTACGAGTCGGGCGATCGATCGACCAACTGCTGGTGGGTGGCTTTGCTCACCTACGGCGAAGGCTGGCACAACAACCACCACGCCTTCCAATACTCCGCTCGCCACGGTCTCCAATGGTGGGAAATCGACATCACATGGATGACTATTCAACTGCTGCAATCGCTGGGTTTGGCAACCAAAGTGAAATTAGCAGAAAAATAGTCAGTTGATAATTGGTAATTGGTAATTGGTAATTGGGCATTGTTGAGTGCCAACTAAGAAGGGCGGGCACTCTTGGCACCGCCCCTACCAACTGCCAACTGCCAACTGACTAATTAGCCAGTTTTGGCGATGGGTAAGGTTGGGTTGAACTAAAATTGAATCGTCAGGCTCGATCGACCCAACCAACACCACAATCAGTTATAATAGATTTAGAAAAAAAAATTTTTGTTTCGCAGCCAAAATTTTTAATTTCAAGACTCAATCCAAACTCCTATGCTTAAATCCCGGTCTGCATCTCATCAACAATTAAAAAAAGAATGACAATAGCAACACAAGAAAAACTCCAATACAATTGGAAGCACGTTATTAGTTTAGCAGGACTGCATATCGGAGCTTTGTTCGCATTTCTACCGAGTAACTTCAACTGGACAGCAGTTGGTTTAACAGTATTCATGCACTGGATCACCGGCGGTTTAGGAATAACTCTCGGATGGCACCGCCTGCTCACCCACCGCAGCTTTCAGACACCAAAATTCGTAGAATACTTTCTAGCATTTTGCGGAGCCCTGGCCTGTCAAGGAGGAATAATTGATTGGGTTGGGCTGCACCGCTTGCACCACACTCACTCCGACCAAAATGCGATCGACCCTCACAATGCCCAGAATGGTTTTTGGTGGAGTCACCTCGGCTGGATGCTGTATAAAGGCCCCGCCCACGCTGAAATTCCCCGCTGCACAAAAGACATTTCCAGCGACCCGTTTTACCAATTTTTGCAAAACTACTTTCTCCCCATGCAAATCGCCTTTGGCGTGTTGCTTTACTTCGCCGCAGGCTGGCCCTTTGTAGTTTGGGTGATTTTTGTCCGCTTAATTTTGGTGTATCACTGCACCTGGTTTGTGAACAGTGCAACTCACAAGTTTGGCTACCGCACCTACGAAACTAAAGATAGTTCTACTAACTGTTGGTGGGTTGCGGTTTTGACTTACGGCGAAGGCTGGCACAACAACCACCACGCTTTTCAATACTCTGCGCGTCACGGTATGAAATGGTGGGAAATTGACTTTACTTGGATGACAATT
>NZ_JBARVX010000630.1:0-5073 GCF_049646505.1 Microcoleus sp. | reverse complement strand
GAGCCTAGGAATCGATGTCACTTTTGAAGAGCCTCCTGCGAAAATGGAGGCAGAGCCTCGCCTATCTGCGTTACCAGGCAGAGCCTGGTAACGAGTAGAACGAGTAAATCACTTAGGATTGCTATATGACTAATGACAAATGACCGATGAATGCTGACTTTTAATTGTTCAATGATTCTTTAACACTAATCGGAATTTTAATAATAAATTCCGTACCCTTTCCCGGTGCTGAAATACACTCCAATTCTCCTTTGTGTCTTTCGGTGATAATTTGATAGCAGATCGACAAACCCAGTCCCGTACCTTTACCTACAGGTTTGGTTGTAAAAAAAGGGTTAAATATCTGCTCTATTACCTCCTCGCTAATTCCAGATCCGCTGTCAAAAATTCCGATCTCTACCCATTTTTCGCCTACAATTTTGGTAGAAATTTTGATAATTTTGAGATGATTTTCGCTGGCAAGTTGTGGTTTTTCATTATTTTCTTCAAAAGCATCAATAGCGTTATTGAATATATTTATAAATACCTGATTGAGCTGTCCGGGATAGCACTCGACTTTCAGTAAATTGCCGTAGTCTTTAATAATTTCAATACCTGGAAAACCAGGTTTGGGATTCAGCCTGTTTTGCAGCATCACCAGGGTACTGTCAATACCTTCGTGAATGTCAGCTAATTTCATTTCTGCTTCGTCAAGCCTCGAAAAAGTCCGCAGCGATTTGACAATATCGCGGATTCTGTCCGCCCCTGTTTTCATGGAAGATAAGATTTTTGGCAAGTCTTCTCTGATAAAATCTAAATCCAGAGATTGGAGTTTTTGTTTAACTATCGGTAGGGGATTGGGATAGTGCTGTTTGTAGATATCGGCCAGTTCCAGCAGATTATTTGCATACTCGCCAGCGGGAGTCAGATTGCCGTAAATGAAGTTGACTGGATTGTTGATTTCGTGGGCGACACCAGCTACTACTTGCCCCAGAGATGACATTTTTTCGCTTTGAATTAGCTTGGCTTGAGTCTGCTGCAATTCTAACAAAGTTTGTTCTAAGTGTAGAGTTTGTTGTTTGAGTTGTTCCGTGCGTTCTTCAACTCTAATTTCTAGCTCGTCTTTAGCTTGTTTGAGTGCGGTTTCTGCTGATTGGCGCTCGACTATTTCTGCTTCGAGGAGGCTGTTTGCTAGTTCTAATTGGGCGGGACTGGGAAGGGCTAGGGCTTGCGGGATTAATTCTACTAAAAGTATGGCTGTAGCGAAGGAAATGGTGGCGGTAATTGCTTTGACGGTTCCTGAAAGCCAATAGGTAGGATGCCACAGCGTCCAGACTTCAAATATGTGAGTGATCCCGCAGGCGACGATAAAGGCTCCAAACATGGCAAAAATCCAGTCAAAGGGCAAATCTTTGCGTTGCGAAATAAAATAAATTAGTGTAATCGGGATGGAAAAATACGCCAGTGCAATGATCGAATCTGAGGCTACGTGAAGCCAGACTAACTTGGTCTGCCAGAGATAGCAGTGCCCGTGAGGAATAAATGACCCGGAACTAAAAAAAGTTTTCCACAGTTCTTGCATAATATTTCCTTTGAGTTGTGAGAAAATGGACTCGGACTGGTATCAATTAATTTCAACCAGGTGTTTCTTTCACCTGCGGCTTAATTACCTATGCGTTCATATTCTCTCCTAGCTTCAGCAAAAATCAATCTGTATTTGGAAATAATAGGCGATCGCCCCGACGGATATCACGAACTGGCGATGGTACTTCAAAGCATAGATTTGGCCGATCGAATTGACTTGCGGGCGATCGGTACGGACACGATTCGCGTGCGCTGCGATCACCCGCAAGTTCCTCCTGATAAAAATAATTTGGCTTACCGGGCGGCGGATTTGTTGGCGCAGCAATTCCCCGATGCTTTGGCGAAATACGGCGGAGTCGAGATTGCGATTCACAAACAGATTCCGGTGGCGGCGGGGCTCGCCGGGGGTTCGGCAAATGCGGCTGCGGTTTTAGTCGGGATGAATTTGCTGTGGCAGTTGGGACTCACTCAGTCGGAGTTGCAAGAGTTGGGGGGAACTTTGGGTTCGGATGTGCCTTTTTGCATTGGTGGAGGTACGGCTTTGGCAACCGGACGCGGGGATAAACTGTCGCCGCTGCCGGATTTGGGAGGTTTTTCTGTGGTGCTGGCGAAGTACCGCAATCTCAGTATTTCTACGGCATGGTCGTATCAAACTTATCGCCAGCAGTTCAGTAGTTCCTATTGTGGATCGGAGGATTTGGACTGTCGCCGGGAACGGCTGCATTCGGGGCCGATGGTGGGGGCGATCGCCCAAAAAGATCGATCGAAAATTGGTCAGTTGCTGCACAACGATTTAGAAAAAGTGGCTTTACCCGTGTACCCGCAGGTGTTGCAACTGCGAGAAGCATTTGAGTCGGCGGGGGTTTTGGGAACGATGATGTCGGGTTCCGGGCCGACGGTGTTTGCACTCTGCGAGTCTCAAGAGCAGGCTCAGCAGATTGTGGAACGGGTGAAAAGTGCGATCGCTTCTCCCGATTTGGATTTTTGGGTAGCCAAGTTTAGCAATACTGGAATTCGGATTTGTTCAGAGGGAAATGATACGAAACCGCCGGTTCCGAGGGTGTAACTCGCAGGTGGTGCGATCGCGATCGCCCGTTAAACGCCGATGGGGCGATCGACCCCGATATATCTAACTTCGCGCAGAGTCTATTGAGATCGAATAACTGATAAAATGGCATCAAACACAGATTTTTGTTTTGGTGAACTAACCACAGCGCTAAAATCTCACATCTCAAATCTAAAATTGCAATGGCTGATTTAACTAATCCAAATTCTAATTCCCAACCTCCAAATTCTGCTGGAGATGAAGCGCCTGCATCTGGGCGGCAGCCTACGGTTTTGCGGTGCGTAATCGGTTCGCTGATGGCTAGCGCTTTTACTTATGGTTTGTATTCGCTAACTGTGTCGATCGCTCTAAGTTTTGCTAGCAAGCCGCTGCTTTCCACCAATCTTACTGCGGTTAAAATTAGTGGTGCCGTGCGAACTTTAGTAGTAGGAATTGTGGCTTTGGGTACGGGCGTGTTTGGGTTCGCGGCTGTCGGTTTAATGCTGCTGGGTTTGCAAATTTTGATTCAAAAGCTGGTAAAAAAACCCACAAGTTGAAGTCTGCAGATTGAAACCATCGGGCGACACAAACTCTCGTCCCCCTAGCAAAGTCGAAGGGTGGGCATAGGGCATAGGGCATAGGGCATAGGGCATAGGGCATAGGGCTATCTTCACAACGCGATCCAACCGCTATAGAAGCAATGGAATTATTTACGATCGGACACTCCAATCAGAGTATTGAATCGTTTCTTTTGCTGCTGAAGAAACACGGAATAACAGCGGTTGCGGACGTGCGCTCGCATCCTTTCAGCCGCTATTTACCTCATTTCAATAAATCTGAAATTACCGCTTTTTTGTCAGCAGCGGGCATTCAATATGTTTTTTTAGGTAAAGAATTGGGTGCGAGGCCGGAAGATTTAAGCTGTTATGATACTGAGGGTAAAGCTTTGTACGATCGCATAGCAACAACTCCTCTATTTTATGCCGGAATTCAGCGCTTGCTCAAAGGCGCAGCCAATTATAAAATTAGTTTAATGTGTGCCGAAAAAGACCCGATAACTTGTCACCGCACTATTTTAGTTTGCCACAAACTCAAAGCATTTAATTTGCAAATTAAGCACATTCTGTCCGATGGAACTTTAGAGTCGCACCAGGATTTAGAAGCAAGACTTTTGAGCAAGTTTAACCAAGCAAAAAACCACGATCTGCCAATTCAGTTAAGCTTGTTTGAATTAGCACCTCAAGTTAAGGATGAAATAGTTGATTTAGAAACGGCTTATTATCGTTACGGATTGACAAGGGCATATATCAGTAAATAAGGCAATTATCGGCTATACATTCTTTATTTTTGATGAATTCTAGCAGCAACTCTTGACATTTCATACATTGGACAGTATCGTAGGGCGATCGGCGCGCACCACAGCGTTTAAAATTTTATTCTAGATTTAACGTTCTTCGTGTTATAATTCTTCGGCACTGTAGCAGAAAGGGGTGCTTTTGCATGAAAGCAGAATTTTATTATGATTGTCACAAATATATTTGCAGTTTAGTTCAAGTTGATTTTGTCAAAGAATTAAAAATTAAAAATCATCAAGGTTTTGTGTTAGCTGTTAAGCAAGGCGAAAAGATTGGGCTTTTGGGGAAAAGTCGCCACAATGCTAAACAAATTGATGTTTCTAAGCCTCATTTTTATAATGTGATTAAAGCAGCTATGAGCGCTTTGGAATTAGAAACTAGAAATGAAATGATATTAGAGAGGAATCGCACGATTGCTGATGGTGAAGATACGATTCAGCAGCAAAACCGAGAAATTCGTCTTTTGAACGAACAGCTTAGAATTCAAGCGACTAAAATTGAACAGTTGTCAAGGGAAAATCAGCAGTTATCGGCGCAGCTTGTGGAGAAGAAAATTAGAGAAACTGAAATTAATCTAGCCAGCCAGGAAAATTTAGCGCAGGTGGGAATTGAGGAGGTAAGTGGAGAAGCTGAAATTAGTCAAGAAATTGATGATTTGCCGATTATAGATGCTGGGTTAGAGGTGCATTTAATCGAAAATCAGCAGGATTTGGAGGAGGTTGAGATAGCGGAAACAATCAGCGAGGGCGGTGTTGAAGTTGTTGATTTAGAAGTTGTAGAAGAATTAGAAATTACCGGAGGCGCAACTGAAATTAAACGATTGCCGAAAAGAGGTTCGCAGAGAAGGAGCAGAAAGAAATAATAAAATTTCTTAAGGTTTTTTAAGAGGCAAAGGTTTGTTGGGAGGACTTCAATTCTGATATTTTTTTGAGAAATGAAGTCTTCAGTTACAAACCAATTTTATGTATGTATAGCAATCCTCAATGATTCGCAAAATTTGTATGGGTAATACCCCGTGCCTACCCCCACGGATCGCGCGATTGTTTCTATTTATCAATATTGGCGAAGCGAACTCCTACAGGAATCGCAACTAATTGAGCGGAGATGATA
>NZ_JBARVX010000629.1:0-7207 GCF_049646505.1 Microcoleus sp. | reverse complement strand
TTAATGCCTCACCCATAAGTGTAATCAGTTATCACTAACTCCGTTGAGAGTTAGGCTAACCGTCCCTGGATAGGAAAACCTACCCATTTAGGTTAAACGAATCGCACACCGGATTTGATATTATTCCCAATCGAAAATATCAAATATACAATAGTATAACAAGCTCCCTTGAACCGAGATACTTTTATGAAGCACCGGCATTTATTCGAGAAAAATTACCAACTGTCAAAATTTTTAGAACTTATCAAAAAACACTTTTTTACAGTACCGTTTTTAGTCGGTTTCAACATTCTGACTGTCCTGATTTTTGGCTGGCTGAGCGTATACGCCAAAATCAACAATCAGGGAGACGGAGTTGAACGTTTGTTTAGCGACCCTTTTAACATCTGGTTCCCTTACGAAGGCATTCTCACCGGCATTTCCGAAGTCCTCGGGTGCATCTCAGTCGCAATTTGTGCATTTACTTTCGGAGTGCTGCGCCAAAAAGAGCCGCGCAGCCGATCGGTAATTTTCTTATTTTTTAGTGCTTTACTGCTGGGAGTCTTGTACGTGGATGACAGTTTTCGGATGACTTTGATTCTTACTCGGCTGGGAATATCTAAAAAAATAATTTATTTATGTTATGCGAGCGGGATTTTTCTTTACATTTATAATTTTTGGCGGTACATCAAAACTACTCCTTACTTGCCATTAGTCGCAGCATTATTCTTGTTTGCTATCTCGCGGCTTGAGGATATTGTAAACTCTCGAAGTATAGGATTGCACGCGATGTTAGAAGATGGCACTAAGTTATTAGCTCTTCTGAATTTGGCTTTGTATTTTTGGCACGTATGTCATCAGGAAGTTTGGCGGCATTTCCAGCAGAGCGAAAAAAATTAAGGAAGAAGAGTTGGTTGTTAGTTGTTAGTTGTTAGTTGTTAGTTGTTAGTTGTTAGTTGTTAGTTGTTAGTTGTTAGTTGTTAGTTGTTAGTTGTTATTTGTTAGTTGGTAGGGGCGGTGGATGGTGCGTGCCCGCCCTCAGTTGTTAGTTGTTAGTTGTTAGTTGTTAGTTATTGGTTATATCAATTCCGGTTGCACTCATAAATGATGTTAACAGTCAACAGTCAACAGTCAACAGTCAACAGTCAACAGTCAACAGTCAACAGTCATCAGTCCTCAGTCATCAGTCATTAGGGAAAATGCCAAATGCCCAATGCCAAATGCCAAATGCCCAATTCCCTGTTTGCCCAATGCCCTGTTTGGCCAATGCCCAATTACCAAGGATTGCCAATCATTGTAAAGGCAGCCCAATAATAAGGATGGGAAAGCATTCGATCGCCCCTGGCGGCAATTTCAGGAGGTAAAACGATCGCCTCAGAAAGCCCTTCGGCTTCCAGCATCCCGTCTTGAATCCGCACCCGCCCCCGCAGCATCTGCAATTGCGCCCACCGCAAAGCCTCGGCTTTAATCGTCAAATTGCTACCGCGTCTGGGGGCCCGCAACTGCCGGTAAAACTCCGTCATGAGCCCCAAAGTTCCCTCATCGCTGACTTCCCACAAACTCGCCAAAGCCGATCGCGCACCGCTAGCTACCGCCAAACCCGCAAACCCCAACTCCGCCTCTTCGTCGCCCAAAGCGGTACTGCACGCGCTTAAAACTAACAGGTGCACCGGGGGAGAATTCCACCGCAACTGCCGCATTCGATCGAGGCGCAATTTAGTATCCCACAACTGAATGTAAGAATTTGTCGGTGCCCCTGGCTGGAATTCGCTGTGAGTTGCTAAGTGAATGATTCCAAAAGGCCGATTTGCCCGTTGAGCTTGCAAATTTTCGAGAGTAAAGTCTTCATTCAAAAACGATCTTCCTTCTGAGGGCGGGGCGATCGACTCTAACTCGATCGGTACCGCCGGCAGAGGCGCTTTATCCTTAAATACCGACGCTCCCATCGCCAAAACTTCATCGTCAGCAATATTGTCGTAGCTGATATCAGTCAAACTCAGACTCGGCATCACGCTAAAGCTGTATTTCTCAACTAAAAATTGTTTGCCATCGTGAAGAGCAGCAAACGGCACGCTTCGCAAACCCGCTGCCGGAATTACAATTAAATTATTAATTTTTAAATCTGCCAATTCTCCTGCCAATGGTGCAATTAACCACCGATAAAGTTTTTGAGCTGCATCCAAATAACTTATACTATTTCTTCTTCGGGGATTAGTGATTTCCGTTTGCAAAGCATCGGCTAATTGCAGTACCTGCCAGCGCGTTGTCGCCGGAACTAAAACGCGCATCGGTTCAGCGTTAGCTGTTACTAACACTAATTCTAAATGCTCGCCGGTAGGAACATCGGAAACTTCTGTGCCTGCTGGTTGCAAATTCTCCATCAACCCATCTTCTAACAATTTTGGATGGGGCGGGATGAGGTTTGTTCTGACAGGCAAGAGATTAGATAAATCTTGACTTGCCACCAGCACCGAATCATTTTCTTTGGCTGCTGCGTCCGAGCCGCTGACCCAATTCATATAAATGATTGCCGATTTTACCCCGGTAATTTGTTCGTTTTTGCGAAGGGTTTCGTAAATTACCGACATATTTGTAATCGGCTTTCGGGCGGGCAAATCTAGATATTTTTCGTATTCGCGAGTGAAGGTTTGTTCAAAGGCTAAAATACCGGAAACTGCGGTATCTAATCTGCGAGAAGGAATCAAAAGCTCCGGGCTAGTTGGGGAATTTCTGTTTTGATTTGGCGATCGCAATTGTACTTGCAAAGAGGCAGGAAATGACAGCGGCGGTTCGGGAATTGGTTCGGGAATTGGTTCGGGAATTGGTTCGGGGATTGGTTCGGGGATTGGTGGAGGAGTAGGGGGCGCGCCCGGTGTAATGAGGGAAATCTGGTTTTGTAAACTTCCTTGGGTGTAAGTTTGCCCAAAGGAAAAACTGGGCAAAATGGCGTTTCCCGCGCCAGCATTAATGATTCCCTGGGTTCCATTGTCGATCGCCCCGCCAACTACAAAAGGTCGATCGCTACCGCCTCCGTGCCGAATTGCGATCGCCCCGCCTCCTGTACCTCCGGCAGTAGAAATACTGGCAAGATTGCCAGATATATCGTTAAAAACATTGTTCGATCGAAACAAACCGAGGGTTGTCACATCAACACTGCCGCCTCTAGCATTGATAAAACCCGACTGAATGTTACCAGTCGCGCTCAGAGAGACTGCGCCGCCGTTTCCCTGAGTGCCGCTGGAGTTGAGATCGAGAGCCGAAATGCCGGCTTGCGAGGTGAGGGCAATATTGCCGCCGATCGCCCCCGAAGAGTTCAAACCTCCCGCAGTTAAAGCGCCGGCATTGCTTTTGAGGGCGATCGCGCCGCCTGTTCCGGTTGCTGACGAAGAGTCGATCGCCCCTGCTGCAACAGTATTTCCCTCAACCCGAATACTGCCGCCGTTGGAGGTAATATTGCCAGTCCGAACCTCGTCCAAAGCTTGCAGGTTCGCGCTGCCGCCATCCGTCGTTAAATTACCCTCTAAGAGTACATTTCCTGCCTTGATATCGGCTCCCAAAGCAATCGCGCTGTCCCCCCTGAAGGTAGCAACATCTCGCGCGTTCACGCTCAAAATGCGGGCTGCAATTTGGGAAGTAGCCGTCACGCTAGCAGCATCAGCCGAGAGCAGGCCCAACCTCTGAGTTTGACCGACTGCGCCCTCAAAGGTAATGTTGCCGCCAGCCCGCAGCGTCAAATTATTTGCCCGGCCTTGGATGCTGTCGAGGGTGCTGGCAAAAGCGATGTTGCCGGTACTGGCCGAAATTGTGCTGCGCCGATCGACTGTGACGGCACTGTTGAAAGCGATGTCGCCAGATGTGGCGATATCGCCAGCTATCTCGGTAATGCCACCGCTGACAGTCAAACTCGCCAGCGGTGCAGCTTCACCGACGACTGTACCGCCGAACCGCACTCGCCCAGCGTCAAGTCTCAGGGCGCGAGCTCCGTCTAGGCTGCCGGAAAACAGAATACTGCCCGTGGCTTTAGCGTCCAAAGCTGCATCAGCATTCAGGGAAAGGTTGCCGGTAAAAGTGATATCTGCGCCGGATGTGGCGATGTTTGCGCCGAGATCGGTTTGGGGCGCGTCGAGAGTGATGCCAGCGCTGCCGGTTGTTCTGAGGGGATGGTCGATCACGATCGAACTGCCTTGAAGTGTCAGCGGGCTGTTGAAGGTAATCGGTGCGACGATCGCGATCGAGCTGCTGTTGGCGCGCCCGATCGCGATCGAGCCGAAACCCCCCGCCAAAGCACCCAGATCCGCTGCTGTCAAGTCCAAAACCCCTAAAATATCGCCACTCCCGCCCACCCGAATCCCTCGGCCGTCGCTGGGCTGCAAGCTAATTGTTCCCCCCGCACTGCTGACGGAATTGCTGCCGCCCCTGAAGTCAATGCCGTTAGCAGTCAGAGCGATATTGCCGCCGCTAGCGTTGACTCCGCCCAGAGAAATGCTGCTGGCGAAAATGTTGATGTTGCCGCCTTGAGTCTCGATTAAATCCTTCGGGTCATTGACAAAAAACACTCCGCCTGATGTAAATGTTACGGTGTCTCCCATTCTCGCTTGCAGTGCGAGTTTGTTGTCGGGCAAGTTTTGCAGGGTGATGTAGCCGGGGGTTTCTACAAGTACATTGCTGCCGGCCGCCATCTGTTCTAACTGCACTTCTGAGATCGATGTTTCAGTGGGCGATTCTGTGGCTTGGAGTTCCCCGCCGATCGAGATCGGGCTGTTTTCGCCGTTACCGCTGACGATCGCAATATTTGCCGGATCGAGCCACAAATTGCCGATCGCCCCGTTAGGCGCGCGCGTATCCACCTCTCCTTGGAAAACTAAAGCATTTTTACCGGAAACTTCCACTCTGCCGCCGTTACCTGCTGCTGTGCCGCCGCGAGCAGTAATATTGCCGAAGAAGCGAGTTGTATTGTCTGACCAAATTGTCGCTGTGCCGCCGTTGCCGCGGTCGATCGCGTCTGCTGCGATCGTAGAATCAGGACTAACATAAGTTACCAAAGCGTTTGGTATCGGTTCCGCCCCCCGGAAACCGCCGCCGACGCGCACGACTCCTCCGCCATCTGTCCCCGAAGCATTGATATTTGCGCCGAACAGTCCGACTTTTGACCCTAAAATATTGACTCTGCCGCCAATGCCGCGATCTAAAGCAAATACATTTACACTACCCGATACGATCGCGCTTCCGGCATTTACCGCTACTGTTTGGCCCCCAGTCAGGATTAATTGACCTTGTTCGTTAGTCGTTAAACCTGTGGCTGACTCTACGCCCGGGCCAGTCAGCAACTGAGGCAAAGTAACTGGGGCGATCGCCGATTTTTCTGACTCCAAAGACGGAGTAATTTCTAAACTCAATAAATTACCAGCTTGACTGATGCGGACTGCATTGCTTCCCGCAACAGCAGCCACAGTAATTTGACCTCCGGGGGCGGACAATTGCCCGGTATTGATCGCGATTCCCCCCAGCAAAGTTAAATTTTGACCCCTGGCTACTGCTAAGTTTCCAGCATTGACAATTATCCCAGATTGTGAATTATTAAAATTAAATTGAGTTGGATTTCCCAGCAAGGATTTGTAATCATTAATTCCCGCAGAAGTAAACCAGCCGTCGCCGAAACCAATCCCCGTTGCAGTTGTTGCGAAAAAAGACCCCGGCACGTTCAATCTAGCATTTTGACCGAAAACAATTCCCGCCGGATTCATTAAGAATAAATTCGAGTTTCCCCCGCTTACTGAAATCAGACCGTTAATGAAGGAAACATTGCCGCCGGAAATCCGCCCTAAAATATTTTGAATATTTGGATTAGTTAGAAAATTAGCAATTTGACCTTCGCTGAGATTAAATTGGCTGAAGCTGTGAAACAGATTTGCGCCGTTTCCAGACAGTTGTCCGCCTCTAATCTCTAAGCGATTTTGCTCCTGGTTGACAATAGTATTAGTGCCGTCATTTGCCGGAATGACAGGTTGCGATCGCACTGCTAGCGGTAGCAGCAAAAAACCTAATGTCAAAATTATAGCAGAGCGAAAATAGGTCATTAGTTATTGGTTATTAGTTATTGGTTATTAGTTATTGGTTATTAGTTATTGGTTATTAGTTATTGGTTATTAGTTATTAGTTATTGGTTATTGGTTATTGGTTATTGGTTATTGGTTATTGGTTGTTAGTTATTAGTTGTTAGTTATTAGTTAGTAGTTAGTGGTTGTTAGTTATTAGTTAGTAGTCATTAGTCGTCAGTCATCAGTCCAACGTCCAACGTCCAACGTCATCAGTCATTAGTCATTAGTTAACAGTCAACAGTTAACAGTCAACAGTCAACAATTCCCCATTCCCAATTCCCCATTCCCAATTCCCCATTCCCAATTCCCAATTCCCCATTCCCAATTCTAATCTATTGTAGTTTTGATTTTTTTTGAGCTGTAATGTTCCGCTAAAGTGCCAATAAACTTAAAAAGCTTGCGGGCTCGGCGGTTTGCTCCCAGGGTGCGAATCAGCGTCTTTGAGTCGATCGCCCTCCAAAACCATCTTTTGCCAGAATGTCAGAAATACCAAGCAGATTCCGTATTTATCGGTCGCAGGTGTCTTGACAAAGTGCCCGCAGAGTCCTAAGATTGGAGCAAAGATTGGATTAGAAGGCAAAAACCCACAACATAACTGCCTCCTCTAGCAAAGTTAAAAACAAAATATTGATGATTGTAGGGACAGATAATGCAAAATCAACCCTTCCCATTTCTCAACGAACAAATAGTTGAGCGGATCTTTGCCTCTGGCGAACTGACTCGCGAAGACAGACAGCGAATTCAGTCAATGCTCTTAGATGAGTCGATCGGCGAACATGAATTGAGTTTAGTTGAAAAAGTCATGGAAGGCGTAGTCAAGGGCGTACTCGACGTGCTGAATTAATTGAAAACTTGCACGCGCCAATGTAAGTGTAAGGTGCGCCCGGACGCACCTTACCCTAATTTGAAATCCAATCGAAAGTCCTTCTAAAAATCATCATCGTCCTCATCGGAGCTCTCATTCGAGCTCTCGTCGGGACGCACAAGTTCAGAAGGAGGCCTGTCGCTACTCCAGGCCCACCACACGCCGCCGCACTGACAGCGATAAAATTCTTGCCACTTGCGACGCTGGAACTCGCTGTATACTGGCGATCGGCGATTAATCCAGACCTCGCGGGCATCAGTGCAGC
>NZ_JBARVX010000628.1:0-1842 GCF_049646505.1 Microcoleus sp. | reverse complement strand
TCCTTATTCTTGATGTTCTTGAATCAGAAAAAGCGATTAATCAGTTCAACGTAGATTCATCGTGCATTCGCCCGTTTCTTGGCTCTCAGGAGTTCATTCGCGGCATTGAAAGGCGTTGTGTCTGGCTTTCAGAATCAGATTACTCGAAAGCTACCGAGAACGAGTGGTTGAAGGAGCGTTTTGAGTGCGTCAAGCAGCAGCGTTCTGAATCGAGACGAGCAACTACGAAGCAATTAGCAGCAGTTCCATTCAGATTTGGTGAAGTTCGCCAAACTGGTACAGAAATTATCACAATCATCCCAAAAGTATCTTCTGAAACTCGTGAGTATCTTCCCGTTGGATTGCTGAATTCAGGTTCCATTGTGAGTGATCTCGCCTTCGCCCTCTACGATGCCCCACTCTGGAACATGGCGCTGATTGCCTCACGCCTCCACCTAGTCTGGATCGCCACCGTCTGTGGCAAGCTAGAAACCCGATATCGCTACTCCAACACCCTCGGTTGGAACACCTTCCCCGTCCCCACCCTCACCGATCGCAACAAAACCGACCTCACCCGCTGCGCCGAAGACATCCTCCTCGCGCGGGAAGCCCATTTCCCCGCCACCATTGCCGAGCTTTACGCCCCCGATAAAATGCCGGAAAACCTGCGCCAAGCCCACGATCGCAACGACGAAATCCTAGAGCGCATCTACATCGGTCGCCGCTTCAAAAACGACACCGAACGCCTCGAAAAACTGTTTGAATTGTATACCCAAATGACCACACCGCAAGCCCTACCGAAAAAGCCTGCTAAAGGTAAAATTCATCCATAATGTAAGTACAAACCCATCCCACCCTGAGTTTTTTGGAGGTTAAAACATGATTGCAACTCCGAGTCAATCACCCAAGTTGACACCCATTGAATACTTTGCTTGGGAAGAACAACAGCTATGTCGCCATGAATATACTAATGGCAACATCTACGCCATGAGCGGCGGCACCCAAAACCATAGTCGGGTTGCTCTCAAGTTCGCAGCTTTACTAGACAATCACTTGCCCGATGGCCCTTGTCGAGTATTTAACTCTGATTGTCGGGTAAATATTGTAGAAACGGATGACTACACCTATCCCGATGTAAGTGTAAGCTGCGATCGAAGAGATAACAACACAACTCAATACATTACCTATCCCTGTTTAATTGTTGAGGTTTTATCAGATAGTACAGAGGCTGACGATAGAGGAAACAAGTTTTTTCGCTATCGCCAGAATCCGCAATTGCAGGATTACGTATTGGTGAGTTCGCAGGAAATCGCGATCGATCTTTATCTTGACACTCCCCTGCTATCGAGGCGAGGGGATTCTTGGATCAACCAGTCGATTTGCTCATTGATGTCGCCACCAGCGAGTAGAGATCAGTCTGTCCCCCAGCGTGAATTCCGGTGTGCCCCACCGTATTTAAATTGATTCCTGCACGGGCTTTCAAACCCTTGGCTAAAATATTTCTTCCAGCGTTATGGTCGCGATCTAGTATCGTTCCGCAACCGCAAATATGCGTTCGGGTTGATAAAGTTTTCTTAACAATATCGCCACAGTTTGAACATTCCTGAGATGTGTATTGTGGCGGAACAGCAATAACTGTTTTGCTGTACACCTTCCCAAAATACTCCAACCATTCAGCAAATTGTGACCACGCGGCATCACTAATCGATTTAGCGAGTTTATGGTTTTTAACCATGTTACGCACTTGAAGGTCTTCGTAGGCTACAAAATCGTTAGATTTTACCGCGCCGGGCGCCGTCTTAATGGCGAAGTCTTTGCGCTGCCGACTAACCTTTAGGTGCTTTCTTCCTAACTTGTTGATTG
>NZ_JBARVX010000627.1:0-2857 GCF_049646505.1 Microcoleus sp. | reverse complement strand
GGTATTGATCAAATCCGAAGCCCCCCTTAGTAAGGGGGGGTTGGGGGGGTACTATCTAGCGCTACTTTATGAAATTGGTATTAGATAGTACGAGCCTCAAAGTGTTTTCGATCGAGGGTGAGCGTCCTCTCGATCGGGAGGTTATACCAATTTAAAAAAATAATGCAACAGTATTCTTGTCCCCCCCCTTAGTAAGGGGGGGCTAGGGGGGGTCAAAGAGTATTGCATGATTTTAGATAAATGGTATTATTTCTGCCGATACCTACAGGTGGCGCGATCGCAAATATGAATCATAATTGGAACGCGGAGCATAAATAATCGGCTCTCCCCCCGCCCCTTATTTTAGTCAAGCACCGCCTCATTCAAGCAAGTTTTTCTTAAGTCACATCTACCTAAATTTGCACCTCTTAAATCTGCATTTTTCAAGTTAGCATTGCTTAAATTTGCATAACTCAAATTTGCGCCTCGGAGATTAGCATTAGATAAATTAGCTCCAACTAAATTAGCCCTAACAAGTTGCGCTCCACTCAAGTTACTGCCACTCAAATTTGCTCCTGGCATCTCGGCTGATGTTAAATTAGCTTGACTTAAATTAGTGCCACCCAGGTCGGCCAAATTCAATTTAGCATAACTCAAATCAATCTTTTGCAAGCAAACTTTATCCAATTGAGCGCATCTCAAATTGGCATTAATAAAAAATCTGTCTCCCAGGGCATAACGGCGCAGCAATTCGTCCGCTGCTAACCGAATTAAAACTGTTTCGGAAGCATTTTGGTAGCACCACGATGTCTCCAGCAAACTAGCGGCGGCTTCAATTGCTACCTTGTCGGATTTAGGAAGAACCAAACTATTGCAGCCATCCCACTCACCCTGGAGCATAAATGCCATGTCAGAAGCTGCAGCAATTGAGTCGCACAGCAAAACGGTTTCTTGTTTTGGTTGCAGCCAGTTCATTAAACCTATCGAACTCTTGTTTTTCACGGTTTGTTCGGGATTTGTTCGTTTTTCTTAATTATAGATAAAATTATTTTTAATGTGTTGAAACGGTAGGAACGCGGCGCGCACCTACCGTTATAGTTCGGGGAATTAGCCCTAGGTATCGCAGCAGGCAAAAGGCACTTGTCAGAATCTGACTAATGGCTGATGACTGATGACTAATCTGTTGTACTTACGTGGTCGATTCTCTCTAATTGCCAGAGAATTTGGTTGCCCTCGCGGCGGACGCGAGAAACTACCCAGTTGCGCCACACCCAATTGTCTCCGCGACTGGTGACAGCGCTGGCATTTACATCCATCAAATCAGCCAGTTCAGAACTGGTGATCAAGTAGCCCTTGGTGGCCACTTCATCGGCTGTGTGCAAAGTTTCTATCAGGTTGCGGAGTTCCTGAACTCTCACCTCGCGGGGCAAGTTCTCCAGGGTATCGGCAGTTGAATCCATCATGGTAGAGTTGGAGATCGGAAGGTCAGAAGATATGACATAGGATTCTATCGTTTTGTTACCAGTTGTGTCCGTTTCTTCCAAAACAATTGGGTTTTGCAAGTGTAGCGGCGGTGCCCCCGTACTCGCCCCAGTCCCGCCTGCGGTTGCTTTCTGCTGTTGCAGTTTGGGAGTGAGATTGTGGGAAAAGCTGCGGGCGATTTCGTCGCACCTGTCGTTGTAGAAGTTGCCGGAGTGGCCCCGGACGTGTTCCCATTGGATTTGGATCGAATTCAGCTTGTCTAGCAGGTGCCAGAGGTCTTGGTTGACGACTTCTTTGCCCGTCGAGGTTTTCCAGCCTTTGTTTTTCCAGCCTTGAATCCATTTAGTGATGCCATTTTTGACATACTCGCTGTCGGTGTAAAGGGTGACTGGTTCGGTTTGACCAGAATTAGCAAAAAATTCTAATGCAGCGACTGCTGCCTGCATTTCCATGCGGTTGTTGGTGCTTTCGGGTTCTGCACCTCCGAGTTCGTGACAATTGCCGTCGGCGAAACAAACTACTGCGCCCCAGCCGCCGGGGCCTGGGTTGCCGGAACAAGCGCCGTCTGTGTACAAGCTTTTGATGGTGGGAGTTGTCATGAGGGTATTAATTGGTTATTTACGATTATTTTGTTGGCGGGTGCGATAATTGAGGCAATTGAGATAGTTTTAGTTGCTGCTATGAAAAACACTAACTTAAAGATTAAAAAGCTCGGTCTATTTATTTGTCCGTTTTCTTTGTTAATTTTTAATACTTTGGCGCAAGCACAGTCCATAGTCCCGGCTGCTGACGGTACTGGCACTGCTGTTACCCGCACCGGCAACCGCTACGATATCAACGGCGGCAGTTTGTCGGGAGACGGGGCAAATCTTTTTCACAGTTTTGGGCAATTCGGCTTAAATCAAGGTCAAATTGCTAATTTTCTGACTAATTCGGCTATTCAAAATATATTAGCTCGCATTGCTGGCGGCGACGCTTCGCTCATTAACGGCTTAATTACTGTCACGGGCGGCAATTCTAATCTGTTTCTGATTAATCCTGCGGGGATTGTGTTTGGCCCGAACGCGAGTTTAAATGTGCCGGGGGCTTTTACTGCAACTACTGCTAATAGTGTTGGTTTTGGTTCTAATTGGTTTAATGCGGCGGGTACAAATAATTTTAGCCAGTTAGTTGGTACGCCAAATGCTTTTTATTTTGGGGGGACTCAACCGGGAAGTATTGTTAATGCTGGCAATTTGGCTGTGACTCCGGGACAGAGTTTGAGTTTGCTGGGCGGTACGGTTGTTAGTACGGGGCAGTTGTCGGCACCGGGAGGGCGAATTACTGTTGCTGCGGTTCCGGGCGAGAATGTTTTGCGTATCAGTCAACCGGGATTTTTGTTGAGTTTGGAGATAGC
>NZ_JBARVX010000626.1:0-4944 GCF_049646505.1 Microcoleus sp. | reverse complement strand
TTTTGTTGCTTGCGAATTGCCAAAGCTTGTTCAAAACTCTCGATTGCTTCAACAAACAAACCCTCGCGGTGCTGTTTTACTCCTGTTTCAAAGAGTGTGTCTGCTGGCGTGTTGGGTTCAGTTGTTTGGGCGCGGTCGCTTCCTTGAACCCGCCTTGCATTTATAATAGGGGCAAAGGCCGCAGCGTCTGAGATTGCCAGCAAGCTGAGTGCAGGAGATATCACAATACTTATAGCTGCGACATAGCTGAAGTTGTAAGAGCGGCGGTACACCGATCGAGTCCTCCTAGAGCCAAGTTATAACTATTAAGATAAACCTCTTTGGCGTGTTCGTGCCAATTTTTTTCTCAGCCGCGCCGCTGCGATAGGAGTTCTCACAAACAACGCAACTCGCTTGCAAGCTGCAAACCCATATACAATCAGTCATTCCCAATTCTTCAATCCATCGAGCAAATTGCAGACTACATCGGGACTCGATCGAGCCGATCGCTTTTTAAGCAATCTTGACGCTAAATTCGCCAAAATTGCTAAATTTCCCAATATTTGGACGACAAAGAGACGAAATTTTGCCGCTTCGCAGTCTCTCCACAGACAACTATCTCATCCTTTATATGCCGATCGGATCCAATGTAAAAATCTTTCGAGTTGTCAGTGGTTTTCGAGATTTATCAGCCTTGTTCGCCGATGCCGATGATTGAATTTAACTAAACACCGATCGCCCTTTCATTCACCTCACCAAAAAAGCCGCACACTCAACATGAGAAGTCTGAGGAAAGAAATCCGCCGGCTGCACTCGCGCTAACTTATAATCCCCATTTTCGCACAAAATCTTCAGGTCGCGAGCCAAAGTCGCAGGCTTGCAGCTAACATAAACAATACGATTTGGTTTGATTTCCTTAATAGTTTCCAAAACCGCGCGATCGCACCCTTTACGCGGCGGATCTAGCAGCACAATATCCGGTGTCAATCCCAAGACAGGCAGCAAACTCTCTACAGTTCCTACCTGAAACTCGACATTTTTCAAATCATTTAACTCAGCATTTAATTTGGCTTGCTCGATCGCCGCCGGTTGCACCTCTAAACCGATCGCTATTTTTACTTGTTTTGCCAGCGGCAAAGTAAACGTCCCAATTCCGCAATAAGCGTCCACCAAAACCTCGTTGCCCTGCAAATCTAATTCCCCTGCAATCACATCCAGCAACGCTTCAGCAGCCTCTGTATTTACCTGAAAAAAAGTATCTGCTCTTAGTTTAAAATTCAATCCGGCAAATTTTTCTCGCAGCTCGGATTTACCAGCAATGCAGCGAGTTTCTGTACCAAAAACTACATTTGTTTGAGCAGAATTTATGTTCAAACAAACACCTGCAAGTTGAGGGTATTGTTTCAGCCACTCAGATGCTTGCTCTTCGATTCCCGGCAACTCTCCAGTGCGAACTATTAAAGTTAGCAGCATCTCGCCGGTGCGCCGCCCGATTCGCAAGGACAAGTGACGCAATTCTCCTGTATGTTTCTTTTCGTCGTAGACCGGCCAATCCCGCCAGTGAATGTCTTCTTTGACTTCTTTTAATAAAGGATTGAGGCGCGGGTCTTGCACCGGGCACTGATTGAGATTGACTAATTTGTGGGTGTTTTTTTGATAGTAACCTGCTTGCACTTGACCTGTGGCAGATATTGCTACCGGATAAGTTGCTTTGTTCCGGTATCCCAAAAATTGGGGAAATCCTTCGATTTTTCCAGTTAATATTTCATCGACTTGCAGATTGCTAAATCCGCCAATCCTTTCTAAGGCTTGAATAATTTGATTTTGCTTGGCTGCAAGCTGATGTTGATAGTCTACGTGCTGCCACTGACAGCCGCCGCACTTGTCGGCGACAATGCAGTTAGCTCGGATTCGGTGTTCGGATGCTTCCAGAAGTGTGTCCAGCTTACCTGTAGCATAGGTGGATTTGACTTGCACGAGGCGGACAAGGACTCGATCGCCCGTCACGGTATCGGGCACAAACACCACTAAGTCGCCAAAACGACCAACTCCGTCGCCGGTGTCTGCCAAGCCGGTAATCTCTATCTCAATCAGTTGACCTTGCTGGCAACGGTTTGCCAATTTTGTCGAGTTTGGGGTGGGGAATTTAGATTTGGTCACAAGTAGTCGTGGTAGGATTTAATATGGTAATGCAATATCGCTATCTCTTTGCTGAGGTAAGTCGTAGCGAAGCGGGGCGCAAGCCATCGCGCTCAAGCTCAATTGCAGGATGTCTTCCTGCTTCCGAACCCCTTGCTGCTACAGCCGCCAGCTTCAACCGGGGAGATTGCCCCCGATCGACCCTGTGCGATATGCTATTGGGGTCGGGGAGACCAAAACTCGTCGAACAGTCTAAATGTCTGTCGGCATTCAAACTCTCAGTCGCAGTTTTTGAATTTTTCCCACAGTACCTTGGGGCACAAGGAAACTGGCTTAGTCACTAAGCATAACGCTTGCGGAGATTTACCACCTACTTCTAAGATTGATAAATGTTAGAAGCGAAGTAAATCGCCTAACCAAGAATCTCATCTTTAAGGGATGAGAATGTCAATTAATCTTACTCTCAAATATCCTCAATTTTTTTGAATAACAATGAGCGTAGTTAGCCAACTAATTCTCCAAGCCGACGACGAACTTCGCTATCCCAGTACCGGCGAACTTCAAAGCATCAAAGATTTTTTTAAAACCGGAGAACAGCGGGTGCGTATTGCTACTGCGCTGTCTGACAGTGAGAAAAAAATTGTTGAACAAGCTAGCAAAAAACTCTGGAAAAAACGACCTGATTTTATCTCTCCTGGGGGCAATGCTTACGGCCAGCGCGAACGGGCTTTGTGTCTGCGCGACTACGGCTGGTACTTGCGCCTGATTACCTACGGTATCTTGGCTGGTGACAAAGAGCCGATCGAAAGTATCGGTTTGATTGGCGTTCGGGAAATGTATAATTCTCTGGGCGTTCCTGTTCCGGGCATGGTCGAAGCTATCCGCTGTTTGAAGGAAGCTGCTTTGGCTTTGCTCAATCAGGATGATGCTAAGGAAGCTGCTCCTTATTTTGATTATATTGCTCAGGCAATGTCTTAATTGCTTTGGCGATCGTTTTCGTGACTGATGTGGCGGAGCGTTTGCGCGTGATTTTTGGGGTGATTTTATCTCGCAATTGCTCGCAAGTGTTTCGCTTCTGTTTTCGCAGAAGTCATTAGTCATTAGTCAGTAGTCAGTAGTTAACAGTTAACAGTTAACAGTTAACAGTCAACAGTCAACAGTCAACAGTCATTAGTAGTGCGAGCGTCCTCGCAAGCTTTCCGTCCAAAGTCATCAGGAAGAAGGAAGAAGGAAGAAGGAAGAAGGAATCGAACGCAATGGTTTGAGCAATTAACAGCGTCTTCACCGTTGGGCGCCGTTGCTATTGTTAGGGAATCTGCCTGATTTCTGCTACGAAGCAATGCTGTTTGAGCTTTCCCAAATTTCGAGAACGTCTTGTCTTTCAATACACATTTGATTTAAAAAGTCAAGGGTTTTTTGAAGGTATTGTTTTTTGAATTTCCGGGTGTCGTACTGAATCGAAGTTTTGAGCTGTGAAAGTTGCGAAAGGGTGGGGCAAGTTTGGATTTGGTGGGCGATCGCATTTTGCCATTCTTCCAGCCTGCGGTACGAAATAAATAGTCCGCCTTTGTCTCGCCGGTGCACAAACACCACATAAGCCCAAGATTCGACTCGCTTAATCAGATTTTGGCTGATTTTCAGGAATTGGGCGATCAACCTGACGGTGATGCGGAGCTTTTTCGAGGGTTGGATGCGGCGAAACAGTGCTGTCATGGCTGTATACTCAGGGCTTGAGAGGCAAATTCTGTTTAGAGTCAATTACATATTACTCTATCAGACTCTTATTGCACAAGTGCAAGAAAACTTAATTTAAACTTCTTAAGCTCAGATGTTGCTCGTGCAACCCTCAATCATTGATGCTGTGCTAGTTTGAGAGTTAACGTAGGTGGGAAAAATGTCAGGACTCTCTAACAAGGCTGTGGTAGACAAAGAGCAGGAATTGCGTCCCGTTCGCTTCACCGAGACGGGGCGGATGCGTTTGGGGAAGATTTTAAAAGCAGCAAGACAGACAACAGGCTGGTCTGTGAGCGAAACAGAATTTAAAACCAAGGGATATGAAGAGGCGCTGTTCACAGCTACAAATCAACCCGTACCCAAAGATGTCGGTATCAGTGCCGCCACAGTCAACCGCTACGAACGCGGGAAGCTGGATAATTTGGATTGGCGATCGCTCTCTCTGTTATGCTTTGTCCTCAAGCCGATCGATCCGGTGACAGCGGAAGCGCTAGAACCGACAAATGCTTTATATATCGCTTGCGAACATCCGCCGTACAACGATGCGAAGCTTTACGAGTAGTTGATTGCTGACATCTGAACTGATGCAACCAAATTATTGAGATGGGGAGTTTTGAACTGCAGATATTAGCGGATGAACGCTGATGTCATTTTATCTGTGTTTATCAAAGAAATGGGTTGAAAACCCCGTCGTTCTAGGACGGCTTTAATTCCTTCTGAATTTTCCTGACTGACTGTGTTAAAATAGTATGGCATACTCAAGTAGTAAAACAGCTAAAAAAAATGAAAGCAAGGTTCCAATACAGATTCTATCCAACCGATAAACAACGCCATAGTTTGGCTCAGTTGTTTGGTTGTGTAAGAGTTGTTTGGAACGATGCCTTGGCTGTTAGTAGATGTGGCAAATATCCTGGGTACAACACTATATCCAAGTCTCTAACTATATCTAAAAAGACAGAAGAAAGGGCATGGTTGAACGATGTTTCGTCCGTGCCGTTGCAACAATCCCTCAAACAGTTAGAGGTTGCTTACAAAAACTATTTTGATTCCCTAAAAGGGAAGAGAAAAGGCAAGAAAGTGGGTCAACCCAAA
>NZ_JBARVX010000625.1:0-3041 GCF_049646505.1 Microcoleus sp. | reverse complement strand
CATGAGCTCGAATGTGGCATCTTTCGCTTGTACTAATAACTCGTATGCTGCTTGACGAAAGTCCTTTAATCGTTCACTGTTCATTTAAGGAGTGGATAGGTTTTATTTTTCACCCTCATTCTCTCCTAGCGCGGTGGCTCTAGTTCTTCTTTTGCCACCGTTCTCATCTTTGGTTAGTCTAAACTACAGTCAACAATCAACAGTCAACAGTCAACAGTCAACAGTCAACAGTCAACAATCACCTGACGGTACAACCGGAATTGATCTAAAATCTAAAATCTAAAATCTAAACTTGTACCTCACCTTTTTGACAAAGGCTATATCATATCGTTTCCGCTTGCATCGGAATGCTTTAACCACAGAGAACACAGAGCACACAGAGGGAGAGAATATATATCTGATATCGTTTCCGGTTGCATCGGAATAATAAAATCGAGTCGTACCGCCAACAGTCAACAGTCAACAGTCAACATCATAAGGAGTGTTACCGGAAATGATATGAATCATTTCAATGCTACGGGATTTGATATCAAAACCTCCTAACCGTCGGACGAAGTAGCCCTACAAAGAACGCCACAAAAGTTTTGAGCTGCTGTGGCGTTTTGTTATAAAAATAGGGAACTTTCGGCGCTAATTCTAGCCCTCAGACAAGATATTTGATAGGAAATCGGAAGAGCCGATCGCCCCGTTAACCCCGACAAAGTTTCCTAACACCCGATCGGTTCCTGCTATTCGCAACAACGTACCGTCAGGAGTAGCGCTAAATTGCAACTGCTGGAAACTCGCGCCGCCAGTCAAAACAAACTTATCGACACCTACCTCGAAGTTGATCACAGTATCAGTGCCGCCGTCAGCACTCAACACAAATCGATCGCTCCCAATACCTCCAATTAAAGTATCATCTCCCTCGTCGCCAAACAGCCAGTCATCCCCCGCACCTCCATTGAGAATGTCGCTATCTTTACCGCCAAACAGAGTATCGCTACCAGCATTTCCGTTGATAGTATCTTGCCCTTCGTTGCCGTAGAGCAAATCATCGCCGTCACCGCCGCTGATACAATCTTGCCGGTCGTTTGCGCCCACCGCGACACCTTGGTTATCAGCACGATCGCCGTAGATGGTATCGTTGCCCTCGCCACCGCAGAGTTCATCGCTGCCCTCACCGCCGTAAATCAAGTCGCTGCCGGCATCTCCTTGCAAGAGGTCGTTACCTCGGCCGCCGTCAATCTGGTCGTTACCTTCACCGCCACTGATAGTATCGTCAGCTTCATCGCCGAACAGCACGTCAGCACCGGTGCCGCCAAAGAGCAAGTCTCGGCCGTTAACATCTAGATCGTCGAGATTTTTAGTGCCACCGTAGATCGTGTCGTCGCCAGCATCGCCGACAATGGTATCAGAGCCGAGTTCGCCCCAAATCAAGTCATTATCTTTGCCGCCCCAAACACAATCATTCCCTTTACCTGGTTGCACCGTATCATTGCCGTAGCCGCCGCCGATGATGTCGTTGCCGCGGCCGCCAAAGAGCAAGTCTTCTTCGCCAGCACCGCTAACTGAGTTGGAACCGCCGCTGTCGCCGAGCAGAGTATCGGCTCCTTTGTCGCCGTAGAGAGTATCAGAGCCTAATTGACCGTAGATCAGGTCGTTGCCTTGGCCTCCGAAAGCCCGATCGTTATTTTCGCCGGCAAGCAGCGTATCATCACCTTCTTGGCCGCTGAGCAAATCGTTGCCGGAGCCTCCGTACAGCAAGTCGCGCCCCTCGAAGTCGCGAACCGTTTTGTTGCTTAAACCGCCAAACAAGCTGTCATCGCCGATGTCACCAATCAACGTATCGGACTCGAACTCGCCCCAGATCAGGTCATTGTCTTTACCTCCTAGGGCAAAATCGTTACCTTTGCCGGCGTGGATGGTATCGTTGCCCTCGTTACCGTTGATGATGTCTGCACCGCTGCCTCCGAAGATCAAATCGCCATTCTCAGCAGCGCTGTTGGAGTTATCGTTGCCGTTATCTCCCAAAATCGTATCGGCACCTCGGTCTCCAAACAGAATGTCTGCGCCTGAGTCACCTGCAATCCAGTCATTTTGTTTGCCGGCACGGACGATATCGTTGCCACCGCCGCCGTAGGCAATATCGGTGTCAGTGCCGGCAAAAATCGCGTCATTGCCTTCGTCGCCGTGAATTTCATCAGCGCCATTTTCGCCAAAAAGCAGGTCGTTGCCTTTCAAACCAAGGATTTTTTGGTTGCCTTTGGTGTCTGCGATGAAGTCATCGCCGTCGGTGCCTTTGGTGGTTTGTCCCTCTCCAAGTTGCGAAATCGGCCGGACAAATCCAACTGCGGGCGGTTGCGGAGGCGGCGCAAAGTTAATACCCGGTTTTTCCTGAATCGGCTGACACAGACAGTCGGTATCTGGTTCGGCGATCGGATTTGAGATACCGGGCGCGGGCGTTGGTGTGGGTGTGAGTGGGGGAACAGTTCCAACTTGCCTCAAGATAGCAGCAACAGTAGCGCTAGCGGGGCTGATTTTGCCGAGGTTGTCCGTGGCGGTGTAGCTGAAACTGGCTCCGGTAAAGTCACCTGTGGCTACAAAAAATAGTTGCTCTATCTGTGCCGGAGTCAGAACTTGACCGGCTGTCACCCCTACGTCGCCGTTGACTGGATCTGAAAAGAACAGGGTTCCTTGGTTGGCTGGGGGGACGCTGGTGATGGTGTAAGAGACGATCGACCCATCGGGGTCACTTCCTCCCAATCCCGGAATCGGCGCGATGCCGCTAGTCGGAACCGTGAAGTTAACATTGTTAATCGATGGCGGTTGGTTGGAAGTCGGGGGAATCGCCGCCACAGTAGCAGTGGCGGGGCTGGTAGCGCCGCTGTTATCTGTGGCGCTGTAGCTGAAATTGGCACCGGTAAAGCTACCTGTGGATTGGAAAAATAGTTGTCCTATTTGTGCCGGTGTCAAAACTTGACCCGGTGTCACGGCGACTCCGCCGTTGGCCGGATCTCCTAAAAACAGGATTCCTTGGGCCGCTGGGGGCAGGGTGTTGA